>JAENWO010000423.1 GCA_016649925.1 Actinomycetales bacterium | reverse complement strand
CGCGCGGGCCGCGCGTCGCGCGCGCGGGCCGCGGTCGGGGCAGTGCCCGCCGTGCTCACCACCGCGGTGCTCATGACTCCTCCTCGCGCAGCAGGCTGCGGATGTAGAACGAGCTCAAGGCGACGGTGAGGATCAGAACGAAGATGGACACGGCCGAGGCCATGCCGTAGTCGCTGCTCCCGGTGCCGAGCTGGTAGATGTACGTGCCGAGCAGGTTCGTCTCGCTCGGCCTCGAGCCGGCGTCCTGGAGCATCCGGATCTGGGCGAACACCCGCAGGTCCCAGATGATCTGCAGCAGCAGCACGATCGCGAGGACGGGCCGGATCATCGGCAGGATGATCCCGAAGAGCCGCTGCCGAGCGTTCGCCCCGTCGATCTGGGCGGCCTCGAGTACCTCCTCCGAGACCTGGGTCAGGCCGGCGTAGACGGAGAAGGCCACGAATGGGACCGACATCCACACGACGATGATCGTGGCGACGAGGAAGAAGGACAGCGGCTGCAGGAGCCAGTTGTGACCGCGGAACCCGTCGAAGCCCGCCGCGTCGAGCAGCCAGTTCACAACGCCGCGGCGCCAGTGGAAGAGCCAGCGCCACACCGTCATGGAGGCGACTACCGGCATCGCCCAGGCGAGCAGCATCGAGACCTGCAGGACGATCCGCGGGACGCGGTTCACGGCGTTCATCAGCAAGGCCACGAGGATGCCGATCGCGAGCGTCGCGAAGGCGTTCACCAAGCAGAACACGATCGAGCGGACGACAACGGTCCACAGGTATCCGTCGGTCACCAGCGTGATGTAGTTGCGCAGGCCGGCGAACTCGGCGGGCTGGCCGAACTGCTGCGTGAGCCCGAACTCTTTGAGCGAGGTCACGACCAGCCAGCCGAGCGGGTAGGCCATGGCCAGCACCAGGATCGCGACGGACCCGGCGATCAGCGCGTACGGCGTGAATGACCGACGACGACGGGTGGGTGCGGGCTCGGACGGGGGGGCCTCGCGGGTGGGAGCAGTCACGGCGGTCTCCTCTCGATTGCGTGCGTGTGGTGCGGCGTTGCGTGCCACGGGCCGGGGGCGGATCGGTGCATCGCCCCCGGCCCGCGCATCGGCCGGGCCGGCTCGGTCAGCCGGCGCTGCCGTTGAGCATCGGTGTGATCTTGGCGTCGTACTCCTCGGCGAGCGCGGTGACGTCGCCGCCCTGGGAGATCTTGCTGAAGAACTCCTCGAGCACCCTCGTGCTCTCCACCGTGGCCCAGCCGGGCGCCGCGGGGGTGAGCTTCGAGTTCGACGCGGACTCGACCATCGCCGTCGCGAACTGGTCGTCGCCGAGGGAGGAGACGAATTTCTGGTTCGCCGGGCCGAGGCCCGCGCCGCCCAGCATCTGCTGGTACTCGTCCGAGAAGATGATCCGCATCAGCGACTTGGCGAGCTCGGGGTGCTGGCTCCTCGCCGAGATCCCGATGTTGGAGCCGCCCGCGAAGACGGGGGCTGGCTTGCCGTCGTTGCCCGGCAGGACCAGGATGCCGAACTTCGCGTCGTTCCACTCGCGCGCTGGCTTGCCGTCGGCGTCCGTCACAAGGTCGCCGATCGACCAGTGGGCCCAGCCCGGAGCCATGATCGTGGCGGCTGCGAGCGATGTGCTGGCCGTCACCTCACCGTCGGCGCTCTTCGCCTCGTCGGTGTCGTTGATGTAGAGCCAAGGGCTATCGTCGCTGGCGTCGGCGGGGGCCTTCGAGGCGTTCAAGTAGATCCCCTGGAGCTGAGTGAGCCCCTTGATCGAGTTCGGGTCTGAGAGGGTGGACACCCACTGGTCGCCGTCCTTCGTGGCGAGGTCGCCGCCGTTGGCGAAGATCCAGGAGATCCCGGCTTGCCAGTCCTGACCGCCGAGGAAGATGCCGGAGAAGTTTTCGATGCCGCGCGGGTTCTTCTGGGTGAGGGTCACCACCGACGAGCTGAACTCGTCGAGCGTCTTCGGCATCTCGAGGCCCGCCTCGGCCCACACGTCGGTCCGCAGGAACATGTACCGCGAGCCGTAGTAGTACGGCAGCGTGTAGTTCTTGCCGTCGACCTCGCCGGCGGCGACGAAGGACTGCAGCAGGTCGCTGCCGCCGAGCTCGTCGTACATGTCGCTGATGTCGAGGAACGCGCCGACGTTGGTGTACGTCGGGGATTGCGTGTTCCCGAGCTCGACGACGTCCGGGGTGTTGTTCGCGTCCGGCAGCGCCGTGGTGAGTTTCGCGTCCAGGTCGTCCCAGGGCTGCTCCTCGATCACGAGCTTGGAGCCGGGGTTCTCGGCGGCGAAGGTGTCGACGAGGTAGGCCCGTAGATCGTCGTTGGTGTCGCTACCGGCGAGCCACAGTTTGATCGTGGCCGCCTCACCACCGGTCGCGCTGTCACCGCCCTCGGGCTCAGTGGTACCCGTGCTGCATGCGGTCAGGGCGAGCGTCGCCGCCACACCGATTGCCGCGAGACGTAGGATCTTCATGTTGGGGTCCCTCCAGGTGCGAAGGCGAACGCCGGTCGGCGCCGCCGTGGGTGTGCCGTGGGTGCTGGTACTCCGATTTGCAGGACGGATAGCTCGGGGTCGTCACGTGACCCCGAGCTGTCCGGACAGCACGAGGACCGCCGCCCCGGACAGGGCGACGTCCTCGCCGAGCGAGGCCATCCGCAGCCGCAGTTCCGCGCCGATCACCGGCATGGTCCGTTGCTGGATGGTGCTGAGCGCCGCCGCTCGGAGCGGGCCGTCGAGCAGCTCGTGCGGGCCGCTGAACAGCACCTCGGAGAGGTTGAGCGCACTGACGAGGGGCGCCAGGATGATGCCCAGGAGCCGTCCGACCGACGCGAGCTCCGCGTCGGCAGCTTCGGGGGTGAGGCCCGCCACGCGGCGGCGCAGTGCCGGCACCGAGAGCAGGGTCTCGAGGCAGCCGCGGCGGCCGCACGCGCACTGCGGCG
>JAENWO010000199.1 GCA_016649925.1 Actinomycetales bacterium | reverse complement strand
GGCCCACTCCCCCGGGGTTCGGTGAGATCCACGCCGCGACGTCCGCGACGCCGTCGGCCACGTCCCCGTGGAGCTTGGCCTTGCCGGTCTCGGGATCGACCACGCGGCGCACGCCCACGTCGAGCACCACAGCGCCCGGACCGACCATCTCGGCCATGACGATCCCGGGTACACCGGCCGCGACGACGATCACGTCCGCGGCGAGGGTGTGCGCGGCCAGGTCGACTGTCCCGGTGTGCGTGAGCGTGACCGTCGCGTTGAGCTCACGGCGGGTCAGCAGCAGGCCGATGCTGCGCCCCACCGTGGTGCCGCGCCCGACGACGACGACGTGCTTACCGCGCAGGTCGATGCCGTGCCGCTGGACGAGCTCGACGATGCCGCGCGGGGTGCACGGCAACGGTGAGGTCACCGGCTCGTTGACCCGCAGCACGAGGCGCCCGAGGTTCGTGGGGTGCAAGCCGTCGGCGTCCTTGTCCGGGTCCACCAGCTCGAGCACCCGGTTCGTGTCGATGCCCTTCGGCAGTGGCAGCTGCACGATGAAGCCGGTGCAGGACGGGTCGGCGTTCAGCCGGTCGACCGCCGCCTCGATCTCCTCCTGCGTGGCGGTGGCTGGCAGGTCCACCCGGATAGAGGCGATGCCGACCTGCTCGCAGTCGCGGTGCTTGCCGGCCACGTAAGACTGCGAGCCGGGGTCGTCGCCGACGAGCAGCGTGCCGAGCCCCGGGGTGATGCCGCGCTCACGCAGTGCGGACACCCGCTCGGCGAGCTCGGACCTGATCGCGGCCGCAGTGGCCTTGCCGTCCAGGATCTGTGCGCTCATGGCGCCTCCCTCTCGTTTGCTGGGGCGTACCCCGGCACGCGAGTGCTGGCAATTCATGTCATATCTCGAGATTTGACATGAATTGTCAGCACTCGCGTGCTCGGGGTTGTTACTGCTGCAGGCCGGGGTAGAGCGGGAAGGCCTCGGTGAGGACCTTCACGCGGGCGCGGGCGGACTCGATGTCGGCGCTGGCACCTGCCTCGAGAACACCAGCGATGATGTCCGCGACCTCGGTGAACTCCTTGTCGCCGAAGCCACGCGAGGCCAGGGCCGGGGTGCCGACCCGCAAACCGGACGTGACCCGGGGCGGACGCGGGTCGAACGGGACGGCGTTGCGGTTCACCGTGATGCCCGCGTCGTGGAGGAGGTCCTCGCCCTGCTGGCCGTCGAGGGCCGAGTTGCGCAGGTCGACGAGCACGAGGTGCACGTCGGTGCCGCCGGTCAGCACGCTCACCCCCGCCTCCTTGAGCGCGGGGGCGGTGAGCCTCTCGGCCAGGATCTTCGCCCCGTCGATGGTGCGCTGCTGACGCTCCTTGAACTCCTGCGAGGCGGCGATCTTCAGCGCGACTGCCTTCGCCGCGATCACGTGCATGAGCGGGCCGCCCTGCTGACCGGGGAAGACGGCGGAGTCGAGCTTCTTGCCGAACTGCTCGATGTCGCGGGACAGGATGAGCCCGGAGCGCGGCCCGCCGAGGGTCTTGTGCACGGTCGTGGAGACGACGTCGGAGTGCGGGATCGGGCTCGGGTGCAGCCCGGCGGCCACCAGGCCAGCGAAGTGCGCCATGTCGGTCCACAGGTAGGCGCCGACCTCGTCGGCGATCTCACGGAACGCAGCGAAGTCGAGCTGGCGCGGGTAGGCGGACCAACCGGCGATGATGACCTTCGGCCGGGACTCGAGCGCCACCGCCCTCAGCGCGTCGTACTCGATCCGGTGCGTCTGCTCGTCCACGCCGTAGGACGCGACGTTGTACAGCCGGCCGGAGAAGTTGATCTTCATGCCGTGCGTGAGGTGCCCACCGTGGGCGAGCTGGAGTCCGAGGATCGTGTCGCCCGGCCTGATCAGTGCGTGCAGCACGGCCGCGTTCGCGGTGGCGCCAGAGTGCGGCTGGACGTTGGCATACTCGGAGCCGAAGAGCGAGTTCGCGCGGGAGATCGCGAGGCTCTCCGCGATGTCGACCTGCTCGCAACCGCCGTAGTACCGGCGGCCGGGGTAACCCTCGGCGTACTTGTTCGTCAGCACCGAACCCTGCGCCTGGAGCACGGAGCGAGGCACGAAGTTCTCGCTCGCGATCATCTCGAGGGTGTCGCGCTGACGGTTCAGCTCCCCCTCGAGGACGGCCGCGATCTCTGGGTCGACGTCGGCGAGCGCCTGGTTCGCGACCGGTGTGTAGTCAGTGGTCTGGCTCATGGTTCCTCCGCATGGCGATGCAGTGATGGGTCTCTCGGGTAGCTCTCGGCCCAGGCGGGCGACCGCGAGTTCAGCTGCTGCATCGCTCCCCGGTGGTCATCCACCTCGGCGCCAGTTGCGATGGGGCCAGCGTAACAACCCCCGGCGGGGGCCGTGACAACCCGCGCTCAACGCGCCCCGCGCTCAGCCGACGGCCTCGCCCGCCGTGTGCGGCCTCGGCACCCGCCCGGCCTCGATCACCTCAGGCATGGGGCGAGCAAGTGTGCACGGGCCGACTCCGCGGGCGTGAACGGCTCGCCCGGGCGGGCCGGGACGAGCGCCCCGTGCTGGCGGGAGGGCACCTTGAGCGTGTCGCCGTCACCGCAGAGGTGGGCCACACCCGGGTGGACGTGCACGCCGAGGATGTTGCGTGAGCCTCACCTTGCGCGGCTCGGGAGGTCGCCCGCAGACGTCGCAGGCGAGGTCCTCGGTGTGACCGGAGGGTCCGGGACATGCCCTCAGCGTGCCGCGCCAAGGTTCGACGGCGTTGCACCGGTGTCACGATTGCGGAACCCGGCGGGGCGGCCGGGCCGCTCGTCAGACGGTGCGGTCCGGTGTCGTGGAACTCCTCGACGGCGCGGAGGCACCCGATCCCTCGACGGTGTCGTCCCCGACGATCTCGTCGACGTCGTCCCCGGAGGCCTCGTCGGTACCCGGGCCGGACTCGACCTCCATCTCGCCGAGGATCTTGCGCAGGTAGGCGTAGGTGAGGTCGCCGGCGTTCTGGTCGTACTGGTGCTCGAAGCCGTGCTTGGCGTAGAGCGAGAGATTCTGCTTGGAGTCCTGGCCGGTGAAGACCCAGACCTCCTTCGTCTGCTCGGGCAGGTAGGACAGCACGGACATCAGCAGCTTCGTGCCGATGCCCTGGCCTTGCAGGTCCGGCACGACGGCGAGGCGGCCGAGCAGCGCGCGGTCCTCCTCCAGGCCCACCCGCACGGAGCCGATCATCCGCGGGCCGGCCCAGGCGGCCAGGGTGACGACGTCCGGGCGAGCCAGATCCTCCCGCAACTCGTCCAGCGTCTGGGTCAGGGCGGGGATGTGCGGGTCGTCGTACAGCTGCGCCTCCGTCACGAAGGCGGCGCGTCGCACCGTCAGCAGCTCACCCGCGTCGGTGTCCTCGACGACGTCGATCCTCAGCTCGTCCATGGCCCCATCCTGACACCTCTTAGCACCGCGACCCGAATGAATCGCCCAAGGGCGGATACTCTCGCCCCTGTGACGAACGCTCTCCCACACCCCCACCACTGGGTCCTCACCCTCTCCTGCCCGGACCGGCCCGGCATCGTGCACGCGGTGGCCGGTGTCCTTGCCGAGAACGGGGGCAACATCACCGAGTCGCAACAGTTCGGGGACCCCGACACGGGCCTCTTCTTCATGCGCGTCCAGGTGGAGTCGACCGCCCCCCGGCCGGACCTCGAGCACGCGCTGGCAGCGGTGGCGCAGGAGTTCTCGATGTCGTGGAACCTGGACGAGGTGGGCCGTCCGGTGCGCACCCTTGTGATGGTCTCCACGACGGCGCACTGCCTGACCGACCTGCTCTTCCGCCAGCGCTCGGAACGGCTCCCGGTGGACATCGTCGGCGTGGTCTCGAACCACACCGACCTCGAGCCGATCGCCGCGTTCTACGACGTGCCGTTCCACCACGTCCCGGTCACGAAGGACACGAGGGCCGACGCGGAGGCACGGCTGCTGGACGTGGTCCGCGAGCTCGACGTCGAGCTGGTCGTCCTCGCCCGGTACATGCAGGTCCTCTCAGACGACCTGTGCCGGGCGCTCGAGGGCCGGGTCATCAACATCCACCACTCGTTCCTGCCGAGCTTCAAGGGCGCCCGCCCCTACGCCCAGGCCCACAACCGCGGCGTCAAGCTTATCGGTGCGACCGCCCACTACGCGACGGCGTCCCTGGACGAGGGCCCGATCATCGAGCAGGACGTGGAGCGCGTGGACCACGGGGATGACGTCGCCGAGCTGGTCGCGATGGGTCAGGACGTCGAGCGGCGGGTGCTGGCCCGGGCCGTACGTTGGCACGCGGAGCACCGGGTCCTCCTCGACGGGCACCGCACCGTCATCTTCCGCTGATGCGCATCGCCGTGGAGACCTCGCCGAGCGAGGCCGAGCTCGTCGCGCTGTACGACTCCGTGCAGTGGTCCGGCTACACGAAGGACCCGGCGAAGCTGGCTCGTGCGGTCGCCGGCTCGCACGTGGCCCTGACGGCCCGCGACGACGACGGCACGCTCATCGGGCTGGCACGCACGGTCTCCGACGGCGAGAGCATCTGCTACGTCCAGGACCTGCTCGTGCACCCGGCCCACCAGGGAAGCGGCATCGGCTCGGCACTGCTCACGCAGATCCTCGAACGGTACGCCGACTGCCGCTTCCTCGCGCTGGCCACCGACGCCGCGAACACGCTCGACGGCGAACGCTGGCATCGCTTCTACCGCAGGATGGGCCTCGTGCTCCACGAGGAGCAGGGCCTGGCCGCGTTCGCGCGCCGCATACCCCGCTGACCTCAGGGACGATACTCGCCCGGGCGGAGGGCGTTCGGGTCGTCGGTCGAGCCGCCGGGCGCGCCTGGGTACGAGCCACCGGGCGCGTTGCCGGGGGCGCCCGGGTAGTTGCCGGGGGCACCCGGGTAGTTGCCGGGGGCACCCGGGTAGTTGCCGACGGCGTAGCTCGTGCCGTCGAAGCTGCCACCGGGGGTGAAGGCGGCTGCCTTCTTCGCCGACGAGTATGCGATCAGTCCGCGGACGAAGGAGAAGAGGCCGACGATGATGAGTCCCCACCAGACGCTGAACCGGCCGTCGTTGCCGGGGTTCAGGTAGCCGAGCAGCGTGATCACCGCGCCGACGACGGCGATGCCGCCACCGAAGAGCATCGACTTGCGGGCCGCAGCCATGCGCGCCTGCGCCGACGTCCCGCCCGAGGGCGCACCGGCGAGGTACGGGCTGGATGCGGCGGCCGAGCCGTCAGGCCCGTTAGCACCGGGCGTCCGGAAGCGGGCCGGTCCGGC
>JAENWO010000450.1 GCA_016649925.1 Actinomycetales bacterium | reverse complement strand
GCCGCACGCAGCTGCTCCACCTCCCACTCGTCCTTGACGAGGCGCAGCTCCGAGAGGGCCTCGGCGAGCGTGGCGTCGGCGAGCGTGGCGTCGGCGAGCGTGGCGTCGGCGAGCGTGGCGTCGGCGAGCGTGGCGTCGGCGAGCGTGGCGTCGGGCTCCGCGTCGGTGCTGCCGCGCAGCGCGGCCACCATGTCCTCCACGGAGGCGTCGGACTCCGGCACCACGCGCAACGTCACCTTTCCGGCGTCCTTCGCGAGGGCGTCCTTCAGCTCGTCGATGTGGGCGCAGCGCAGGCCGGTCCGGGCCTCGATCTCCTCGAGCGTGGGCCGGGCGCCCACCCAGAACTCGCCGTAGCGGGAGTCGGCGTAGAACTCCTCCGTGTCCCGACCGGCCAGCGGGCGGAAGTACAGCACCGCGTCGTGACCCTGCCCCTCGGGGTGCAGCACGAGAACGGCACCGGGCTCCTCGTCCGTGCCCAGGCCGGTCAGGTGCGCGAACGCCGAGTGCGGACGGAACCGGTAGTCGGTGTCGTTCGAGCGGACCTTGAGGGGCCCGGCCGGCACCACGAGCCGGTCGCCGGGGAACCGGGCGCAAACCCGGTCGCGCCGCCGGGCGGCGTGGTCGGCGACCTCGGTGCGCAGCACCTCGGGCTCGGCGCGCGGCGCCCAGTCCGAGGCGATGAACTCTCGGAACGCCTGGGAGCCCGGTCGCTGGGACCGGTTCGAGCCGCGCTCGGTGAGGTGCTGCTGCTCGCTCGTGGGTGCGCCGTCGGGGGAGTCGGTGGTGGGCTCGGCCGTCATCCCCCCATCGTCTCACCCTTGTCCCACGGTGTGGACGCCAGCCCCTACCCTTGCGTGGTGCACATCGACCTCCACACGCACTCGCGCGTGTCCGACGGGACCGACGCGCCGGCCGAGCTCATGGTCAACGCTGCGCGTGCCGGTCTCGACGTCGTCGCCCTCACCGACCACGACACCACCGCCGGCTGGGACGAGGCCGCGGCCCGGGTCGAGGCCACCGGGGTGGCGCTGGTGCGGGGTACGGAGGTCTCGTGCACGGCGTCGGGCATCAGCGTGCACCTGCTGAGCCTGCTCCAGGACCCCGACCATGCGCAGCTGCGCGCGGAGCTGGAACGCTCACGGGTCTCGCGGGACTCCCGAGCCCGGCTCATGGTCGAGCGGATCGGCGCGGACCTCGGGCTGACCTGGGCGGACGTCGAGGCCCAGTCCGGGGACGACACCACGATCGGGCGGCCGCACATCGCCGACGCCCTGGTGGCCCGTGGCTACGTCGCGGACCGCGAGGAGGCGTTCGAGACGATCCTGCGCACCGGCTCGCCGTACTACGTGCGTTACCACGCGCCCGACGCCGTCGAGGCGGTGCGCCTCGTGCGCGCGGCCGGCGGGGTGCCCGTCTTCGCCCACCCGCGGGCCAGCGCCCGCGGACGCGTGGTCGGCCGGGACGTGATCGAGGCGATGGCGGCGGCCGGTCTGGCCGGCTTGGAGGTGGACCACCGCGACCACGACGAGCGCGCCCGGGCCGAGCTGCGGCTCCTCGCGGCCGAGCTGGGGCTACTGGTCACGGGCTCGAGCGACTACCACGGGGCCGGGAAGCCGAACCGGCTGGGCGAGAACACCACCTCGCCGGCCGTGCTGGCGCAGATCGAGAAGGAGGGCCTTCTGCCCGTGGTCCGGCCGTGACCGACGTCGTCAACCTCACCCTGCTCTCGACGACGTTCCTCACGTTGTTCGTCATCATGGACCCGCCGGGCACCGTCCCGGTGTTCCTCGCCCTCACCTCGACCATGACTGCCCGGCAGCGGGCCCGGGCCGCACGGCAGGCCGTGCTCGTCGCCCTCGGCGTGATCCTCGCGTTCCTGCTCTTCGGGCAGGCGATCCTCGATTTCCTGCAGATCTCCGTGCCGGCCCTGCAGGGCTCGGGCGGACTGCTCCTGCTGCTCGTGGCGATGGAGCTGCTCACCGGAAAGATGGAGGAGCCGCAGGCCTCGGGCAAGGTGAACGTGGCGCTGGTGCCGCTCGGCACGCCGCTGCTCGCCGGCCCGGGCGCGATCGTCGCCTCGATGCTCGCGGTGCGGGGCTCAGACGGCAGCCTCGCCGACTGGATCGCGATCCTGGCCGCCATCATCGGCGTGCACGTCACGCTGTTCCTGGCCCTGCGCTTCGCCGGCGTGATCCACCGGGTGCTGGGGGAGGGCGGGACGGTGCTCGTCACCCGGATCGCCGGCCTGCTCCTCGCCGCCATCGCGGTGCAGCTGATCGCCGACGCGGTCCGCGCCTTCATCCTCCAGGGCTGAACCCGCCCCGCCGGCACCCGAGAACGGCGGCTCGCTTCTGCCGCTGGGCACGCCATCTCGCCCCGAGCGCCGAGAACACACGAGCGCCGCGAGAGGGGACCTTGCAAGGTCCCCTCTCGCGGCGCACGTGTGCTCTGAAGGGTGGGGGCTGCGTCTCGCGGCGTCAAGCAGGCGGTGACGACGAGCCCCCGGTTCTTTCCTAGGAGCGTGGGTCAGGTGGCGGAGCCGCCGGTGCCCTCGCCGCCGCGCGTGCGCCGACGGGGACGACGACGGCGCTGGGCCGACGTGTCCTCTGCGCCCTCGGCACGGGGCGCGGGAGGGGCGGTGCGTTCGCGCGGTCCGGTGCGTTCGCGCGGTCCGGTGTGCTCG
>JAENWO010000212.1 GCA_016649925.1 Actinomycetales bacterium | reverse complement strand
TCCCCAGCGATTGGTTTCCCCGTGACTGAGCTGTCCTACTACGAAGACTTCGCGCCCGGATCCGGGTACCGCTCCCCCGCCCGATCCCGGCTGCGCACGACCGCACCGAGTCTTTTCCTGGGCGGGGAGTGGGCGTTCCGCCTGTCACCGACCCCGCGCGGCCTGGATGACGCGGCCGCCGCCCTCGACTTCGACGATTCCGGGTGGGACACCATTCCCGTACCGTCGCACTGGGTGCTTCAGGGCGACGGCCGGTACGGCCTGCCGGCGTACACCAACGTGCAGTATCCGTTCCCGATCGATCCGCCGCGCGTGCCCGACGAAAACCCGACGGGCGACTACCGTTGCCGCTTCGAGCTCCCGGCCGAGTGGTCGTCGCTCGAGCGAATTCTGCTGCGCTTCGACGGCGTCGAGTCGACCTACCGGGTGTGGCTGAACGGGCGCGAAGTGGGCGTCGGAACGGGCAGTCGCCTCATGCAGGAGTTCGACGTGACGTCGTTCGTCGAGCCGGGCGAGAACGTGCTGGTCGTACGGGTGCACCAGTGGTCGGCGGCCAGCTATCTGGAGGACCAGGACCAGTGGTGGATGCCTGGCATCTTCCGCGACGTGACCCTCGTCGGGCGGCCCGCGGACGGGATCGACGACGTCTGGGTGCGGTCCGAGTACGACCACGAGAGTCGCGCGGGCCTCGTCACCGTCGAGCTCCAGGCCGCCGCACCCGCGTACCCGGTGACCGTGGCGGTACCGGAGCTGGATGTCGAGGTCATCTGGGAATCGCCCGACGATGTCACGCCGATCACGATCGACCGGGTGGAGCCCTGGAGCGCCGATGTTCCGCGGCTTTACGAGGCGACGGTCGCGACCGCCGCCGAGACGGTCACGGTGCGGCTCGGCTTTCGCACCGTCACGATCGTCGGCGACATCTTCACGGTCAACGGACGCCGCGTCGTCTTCCACGGCGTCAACCGCCATGAGACTCATCCGGAGCGCGGTCGGGTCTTCGACGAAGAGCACGCACGCGCCGACATGGCGATGATGAAACAGCACAACGTCAACGCGATTCGCACGAGCCACTATCCGCCACACCCGCGCGTGCTCGACCTCGCCGACGAGCTCGGCTTCTGGGTCATCGATGAGTGCGACCTCGAGACGCACGGATTCGAGCATCTGAGCTGGACCGGCAACCCGAGCGATGATCCGCGCTGGGAGGGCGCCTATCTCGACCGGATCGAACGCACGGTCGAGCGCGACAAGAACCACCCGTCGATCGTGATCTGGTCGCTGGGCAACGAGGCCGGCACCGGGCGCAACCTGGCCGCGATGTCGCAGTGGGTGCACCGGCGCGACACGGGTCGGCCCGTGCACTACGAGGGAGACCATCAGGGTGCGTACACCGACATCTACTCGCGCATGTACTCCAACCTGCAGGAGACCGAGTCGATCGGGAGCGACCACATCCCGGGAGAGCTCTTGCACGCCACGCCAGCCGAAGGCGCGCGATTGCGCACCAAGCCATTCCTGTTGTGCGAGTACGCGCACGCGATGGGCAACGGGCCCGGTGCGCTGAGCGAGTACGAAGCGCTCGTCGACCGGTATCCGCGTCTGCACGGCGGCTTCGTCTGGGAGTGGCGCGACCACGGCATCCTCACCCACACGGCCGACGGAACGCCGTTCTACGGCTACGGCGGCGACTTCGGCGAGATCGTGCACGACGGCAACTTCGTGATGGACGGACTGGTGCTGCCGGACGACACCGCGACCCCCGGCCTTGACGAGTTCGCGGTCGTGGCCCAGCCGATCCGCTTCGGCGACCTCTTGGCGACGACGGATGAGGCGGGCGGCCATCTGCTCGAGGTGGAGAACCGCTACCACTCGGCGGACACCTCGCACCTCGAGCTCACCTGGACGCTCGAGCGCGACGGACTCGTGATCGACCGCCACGGTATCGACATGCCGGTCATCGGACCAGGCGAGAACGCACAGGCCACTCTCCCCAAGGCGCGCGAGCAGATCGCGCCGCCGCTCCCGGAGGATTCTCCGCGGGCGAGCGGCGAGGGCGGCGAGCTCTGGCTAACCGTGCGCGCCGCCCTCGCGAACGACACCGCGTGGGCGAAGGCCGGACACGTGGTGGCCGTGGCCCAGTACGACGTGACGCCGCAGTCGGAAAACGCGCCGTCGTTCGCCGCGGAGGCAACCGCCGCGGTCGCGGCCGACGCTTCACCGATTCGCGGAGCGCAGGAACACAGCTTCCCCCCGTCCGGCGCCCGCACCCTGACCCTCGGAAGCGCCGAGTTCGACCTTCTGACCGGTTCGATCGTCCGGATCGGGAACACCGAGGTGCGCGGACCGCAGCTCGAGCTGTGGCGAGCACCGACCGACAACGACCGCGGGGGAAGTGGAAGGGGCTCCTACGAGCTGGGCGACCCGGAACTGACGTTCGGCAAGGGCATCCCTGGACCCTCGTCGGAGGAACGGTGGCGTCGTGCCGGCCTCGATCGCCTTGTGCACCGGGTCGACAAGGTCGTTGCGAGCACCGACACCCTCACGACGACCGTGCGCGTGTCTGCGGCCAACAGCGGCGACGGCATCGACGTCACGTATCGATGGACCCACGACGGCGATGGACTCCGGCTGCGTGTCGAGCTGGTACCAACCCCCGAATGGGCGGTCACATGGCCGCGCGTGGGCGTGCGATTTGTGCTGCCGGTCGACATGACGACCGCGTCGTGGTTCGGCACCGGACCGAACGAGTCCTACCCGGACAGCATGCGCGCGGCCCTCGTCGGCCGCTTTGAGTCGGCGATCGACGACCTCGGCGTGGAGTACTCCAGGCCGCAGGAAACCGGTCATCGCAGCGAGATGCGGGAGCTGGTGGTCGGCGACCGGCACGGTGACCGCCTGCGCGTCACCTCGGTGGCCGACGCTCACGGGCACCGACCCGGGTTCACCCTCACGAGGCACACGCCGCACGAGGTGGATGCCGCGAAGCATCCGCACGAGCTGCCCCCGAGTGAGCACGTGTACCTGTACCTCGACGAGCGGCAGCACGGGCTCGGTTCGCGGGCCTGCGGCATCGACGTTCTGCCGCAACACGCGAACTGGCCGGGCGCGAGGTCGTTCGATGTCAGGTTTGACGCGGCTCCAGCGGTCGAGTGAATCTGGCGATCCTTGGTCGTTTGAAGTAGCCGTCCGGCGTCTTGCGCCCGGAGATGGCGACGGTGACGCGTCTCCCCTCAGGAAAACCTGCACGCTCGCGTCCTCACGTTCGGCCATCGACCCGGCCAGACGAACCACGTGTTGAGGTGGCGTCCTGACCATCGGCGGCACCAGTGATGATCATCAGAATCTTCACGGGGCTTGCGCATCGTTCTTCTGCGTGAGGGTGAGGTTCTTGCAGGAAACGCAGATGCTCGTAGTCGCCCAGCAGCTCCAGCCGCCGCCACAGGACGCTGCCGGGGATGGCCTGGCTGGGGTGACAGGCGACGGCCTCGAGCTGACGGGTCCGGTCGACTTCGATGACCACGTCGATCTCGCCGCGGTCATGACCGGTGAACCCCGCCATGTACTCCTCGGCGAGCGCCGTCGCGACGGCGACGGGGAGGGTCCAACCGAGCACGTCGAGCCCCAGACGCTTCGCGGCGGCCACCGCCGCTGCGGTGGCTCGGACGTGGTCCGGGTGACCCGTGACACCGGCGGAGTCGAAAGCGAGCAGGCCCTCCGCCCTGACCTGAGCGGCCATGTCGAGCACGGGAGCGATCAGCTCGTCCAGCCCGATCTCGCTCAGTGCGCCGTCGGGGAGGTCGAGCAGCCGCACCGGGGCTGCGCCCAACACCCGGGCGGCGTCGGCCAGCTCACCCACGCGGACGACGGACAGATTCCCCTCGACGCCATGCAAGGTCGACGCCTCTCCGTGGGTGTAGCACAGCACCGCCACAGCGGCTCCAGCGTCAGCGAACGCGGCGAGCACCCCACCGAGACCGAAGGACTCGTCGTCGGGATGAGCGACGACGGCCAGGACGGAGCCCCACGCGGGCAGGCCCTGCGCGCGAGCACGCTCGGTCATCGCCGGCTCACGCGGCACCGGTCATCACCGGCATCCCGGCCAGGCGCCACTCGAGCATGCCTTCACGCAGCCGTCGGGCAGTACGACCGCGACTTCTCAGCAACCGAACCGCGTCGTAGGCCAGGACGCAGTACGCGCCCCGGCAGTAGGCCACCACGTCAGTGTCGGCGGGCAGCTCGGCCAGTCGCTGTTCCAGCTCGTCCACCGGGACCGACACGGCACCGGGGATGTGCCCCGAGACGTACTCGTGGCGCGGGCGGACGTCCAGGACCACGACCTGGCCCTGGCGAGCTCGACTCAGCAGCTCCTCGCGGGGAACGGACTCCGCCGGGGCGGTGTCATCGCCGCCGAGGAAGGCGACCCGGGCGCGATCCGCATCGCCCAGGTGCGCGATCGCCACGTCGCGCACCTGGGCGTACAGCCCGGCCACGTCGTCGCCGGCCAGGCGGTAGTGCACGCTCGTACCTTCCTTGCGAGTGCGCACCAGGCCCGCCTGCCGCAGGGACTGCAGGTGCATCGATGCTGTCGACACCCCGATCCCGGCGGCCCGCGCGAGTGCGTCCACACTGCGCTCTCCCTGTGCCAGCAGATCGAGCAGCTCCAGCCGCCTCGGGGCAGCCAACGCCTTCGCTACCCGCGCGAACTGTTCGAACAGCTCGCTCTTGGCGACGCGATCACCCATCACAAATTCCTGTCATCACTGGATGACTGTAGCAACCTCAGCCTCAGAACGTCGACCGTGCCTCACACACGTCCGGTCCACATCCGTCCCGCGGGCCACTGGTGGCCTCGCGGATCCCGTGACACCGCTCGTAGCCCAGCGGGGTGGCGCGGTCGGACTCGTCGACGGACGCGATCGCGCTCGGTCACTGTCGATAGGGCGCGGCCAGTTTCGAGTCGCGCGGCGACGGGTTTGGGATGGTGGCACTTGCCTGCGGGTGCAAGCTCACCTGGCCAAAGAGCCGAGCGTGAACTGGCGTCGGTGGAGGTCGAGGTGCTGGGGGTAAGGGGCGATCCACCTGACTGCACCGGCGGTGGCATCATTCGAATGCCGGGTGAGGGTCTCCACCTCCGGGTTCGTATGCG
>JAENWO010000389.1 GCA_016649925.1 Actinomycetales bacterium | reverse complement strand
CCTCGTCGATCTGGCTGCTGAGCGCGACCAGAACGACGAGGAACCTCTCGGCGGGAGGGGGTCAGGAGCGGGGGACGACGACGGCGGCCCGCCCGGTGGGCGTGGAGGGCTCAGTCCGTTCGGGGAACTCCGCGCCGGTGGAATTGTCCATGACCGCCTGCACGCCGGCCATCCGGGAGGAGATCTCGCCCGCGGTCAGCGTCAGGCCATCCGGCCGGTCGCCGGCCACCAGGTCGGGGAGCGGGTAGGCGCGCTGCGCCCCGACCCGGTCCACCGTGATGGGCGTCCACTCCAGGCCGGTCACCCGCGCCGGGCCGTCGGCCGGCTTGACGACGGTCGCGGTGATGAACACACCGGTGGCCGCCTGCGGGATGCAGCAGAGGTCGTCCTGGTTGGAGATGAGGTTGCCGAGCGAGTAGGCCACCCACATCCCCTCACCGCGCGGGCCGCCGACGAGGAGGGCCATCGGCTGCGGCACGTGCGGGTGGTTGCCGATGATGAGGTCGATCTGGCCGGAGGCGGCGAGCGCGTCGGCGACCTCGAGCTGGTCCGTGCTCGGTGCCGACCGGTACTCCACGCCCCAGTGCAGGCTCGCGACGACGAGGTCCGCACCGGCCGTACGAGCCGCCGTCGCCTGGGCGACGAGCCGGTCGGTGTCGATCAGGGTCACCGCCCACGGAGCGTCGGACGGGATGGGCAGACCGTTCGTCCCGTACGTGGCGGCGATCTGCGCCACCCGGATCGTCTGGCCCTCGCGCTCCAGCTCGTAGATCTGCGGCTCGTCCGCCTCGAGGGCGCTGCGCGCCGAACCGGCGTGGCCGAGTCCGGCGGCATCGAACTCGTCCAGGGTGAAGGCGGAGTTGTCGTAGCCGCGGTCCAGGGCGTGGTTCGTCGCCGTCGCGCAGCCGTCCCAGCCGAGCGTGGCGAGGTTCGCCGGCAGCTCGTCCGGAGCGCCGAACAGGGGGTAGCCGCTCGGTGTCTCCTGCGGGAGGGAGAGCGGGACCTCCATGCTGCAGATCGCGAGATCCACGCCCGAGCTCCACGCCTGGGTCGCGGCCAGCATCGGGACGAAGTCGTAGCCTTCGCCGGTGGCGGCGGTCCGGATCACGGTCTCGTGGGGTAGGACGTCGCCGGCCGCGCCGATGGTGAAGACCGCATCGGGGGCAGGGGTCGCGGCTGCCTCCGTCGGGTCCTCGGCGCCGCCGTCGATGGCGTCGGGGCTCACGTCCGCCGACCCGGCACTCGCGGTGGTCCCGGGCGTGCCGGCACCCGCGGCGGGAGCGGCGTCGTGCCAGGGGGCCAGGGCGAGGAGTATCGCGCCCGCCTCGAGCACGACGACGAGGATCACCAGGGCCGCGGGGAGCGGAAGGCGCCGGCGCCGTCGTCGGGCGGGAGCGGTGCGACGAGGCGGAGTGGGCGGCACGGGGGTAGTTTACGTCGCCGCCTCCGGACCGAATCGCAGGCTCACGGCGGATCTGACCGCCCGCGAAGCGTGCCCGCCACCGGCCGTCCCCTACCCTGAGTGGGTGGCGAGTGGATCGGGGACCGACGGAGGGGCTGTGCTCTCACCCGTCTGGAACGTCCCGAACATCCTCACGATGGTGCGGGTGGCCTTCGTCCCGGTGTTCGTGGTGCTGCTCTGGCAGTACACCACCGTCACCCGGGTCGTGGCGTGCGCCGTCTTCCTGGTCGCGGCCTACACGGACCGGCTCGACGGCCAGATCGCCCGCAGGCGGGGCCTCGTGACGAACTTCGGCAAGATCGCCGACCCGATCGCGGACAAGCTGCTCGTGGGCTCGGCGATCATCCTGCTCTCCATGCTCGGCGACATGCCGTGGTGGGCGACGATCACGATCATCGTGCGTGAGCTGGGCGTCACTGTCCTGCGGTTCTTCATGGTCCGGCGCGCCGTGATGGCCGCGTCCAACGGCGGCAAGCTCAAGACCGTCCTGCAGATCATCTTCATCTCGATCATGGTGTTCCCGTGGGCCGGCCTGTTCGGGGGCCCGTTCGGTGGCTGGATCCAGACGCTGGGCTTCGTCATCATGCTCGTCGCGGTGGCGGTCACCGTCCTGACCGGTCTCGACTACGTCCGCAGCGCGATCCGGATCGCCCGCGGACCCACCGCGCAGCGGCCCGATGAGCCTCACTGAGTCGCTCGTCGAGCAGCTGCTCGCGTCCGGTCGCACCCTCGCGGTCGCGGAGTCCCTTACCGGGGGAGCGCTTACCGCAGCACTCGTCGGCATCCCGGGCGTCTCCGCCGTCCTGCGCGGTGGCGTCGTCGCGTACGCGACGGACCTCAAGGCCCAGCTGCTCGGTGTGGACCCCGCCCTCCTCGAGGCCGAGGGCCCCGTCCATCCCGAGGTGGCCCTGCAGATGGCCGAGGGTGTCCGCCGGGCTCTCGGTGCCGACGTCGGGCTGGCCACCACGGGTGTCGCCGGTCCCGCCGAACAAAACGGTCGGGGGGTCGGTACCGTGTGCGTGGCCTGCACGGCCGACGGCGTCGCTCGGGTGAGGGCGTACCGGCTCGCGGGATCCCGCGCGGCGGTCCGCGCCTCGACCGTGAGCCTGGCGCTCGCCCTCGCCCGAGGCGCCCTCACGGAACAACCGGGCAGTCGCACACGTTAAACCCTGTGATGATGCACAAGACCTCGCCCCTCAGCCGGCCGGCGACCGGTACACGTCCGGGACAGCGCGCCCCGCAGCGCCAGTCCACGGGACGAAACGCGACAGTCACACACGCGGGGTACGGTAAGACACCAACGACGAAGCAGGCGCGAGAGGAGGGACGCACCATGGTGGTTCTACGACGCGAGATCGGTGATGTCCTTCGGGGCGCACGTCAACGTCAGGGTCGCACGCTACGCGAGGTCTCCTCCGCGGCTCGCGTCTCGCTCGGATACCTCTCCGAGGTCGAGCGCGGTCAGAAGGAGGCCTCCTCCGAGCTGCTCTTCTCGATCTGCGCGGCCCTCAACATCCCCTTGTCCGTCGTGCTTCGCGAGGTCTCCGACCGCATCGCCCTCACCGAGGGCATCGCGATCCCCGACACGATCCCCGCAGACTTCGCCTTCCAGCTCGGGCGGGACGCGGACCTGGCCAGCCTCGTCTGACGCGTCCATACTGCACGCAGGCACGCCCCGGTGAGAGATCGCCGGGGCGTACCTGCGTGCAGGTGAGGCCACCAGGGCCGGGGCAGGTCCGGCGGCGAAGAGGCCGAAGATGCCCCGAACCCGCGTCGGCCATCACACCTGGCTCGGCCGTCACCACGACCGTGACCGGAT
>JAENWO010000262.1 GCA_016649925.1 Actinomycetales bacterium | reverse complement strand
TGGTGCTCGGCTCGATCCTCACGTTCGCCTACGGGATGCGTTTCCTGTGGGGGGCGTTCGGGCGCAAGAAGGGGGTGCCGACCAGCACCGTCGACCGTGAGGCCGCCGGGCTGTTCATTTCCCCGAACCTGCTCGCCGTCGCCGGGGTGGTGGCCGGACTCTTCCCGATGATCGGTCAGACGCTGCTCTCGCCCTACGCGGACACCTACCCCGCCGGTGAGGCCGGCCACCTGATCCTGTGGGGCGGCTTCGGCACACCGCTCCTGCTGACCGGCGTGGTCGTCGTGGGTGGCGCGCTGCTCGCGGTGGGGCGAACCGGCGTCGAGCGCGTGCAGGACTCCCTCCACCTGGGGCCGGACGCGGACCGCACCTACCGCGGCATGATGCGTCGACTGGACCGGTTCTCCGCGGCCGTGACCTTCTACACCCAGCGTGGTTCGCTGCCCGTCTACCTCGGCATCATCCTGGTGACCATGGTGGTCCTCGTCGGCGGCTCCGCCATCATCGGCGGTCTGCGGCCCTCTGGCTACCGCTACTGGGACACGCCGGTCCAGGGCATCGTCGCGATCGTCATCATCATCGGCGCGTTCCTCACCGCCCGGTCCCGGCGGCGCCTCAAGGCCGTGGTGCTCCTCGGCATCACGGGCTACGGCGTGGTCGTCCTCTTCGCGCTCCACGGCGCACCCGACCTCGCCCTGACCCAGGCGCTCGTGGAGACCGTGACGCTCGTTGTTTTCGTGCTCGTCCTGCGCCGCCTGCCCGCGTACTACTCGAACCGACCTCTTGCGGCGAGCCGGTGGTGGCGCGCCATCCTCGCGGTCCTCGTCGGGCTGACCGTGTCCTTCCTCGCGCTGGTCGCACCGACCGCCCGCGTGGACCGGCCCATCTCCGAGCTGTTCCCCGAGGAGGCGTACGAGTTCGGCTACGGCCGCAACATCGTCAACGTCACGCTCGTGGACATCCGTGCCTGGGACACCATGGGTGAGATCTCCGTGCTCCTGGTGGCGGCGACCGGCGTCGCCTCGCTCGTGTTCCTGCGGACCCGCGCCGGTGCGGTGGAGCGGGTGCGTGACCTCGACGCCACGAAGCCGTCGGTGTGGTCCGACGTGCCGGACCGGGGTGCCGCGCTCCGTCGGGCGAGCACGGACGAGGGAGCCGAGCGTCCCCGCCGCGGCCGAGGCCGCCAATGGCTCACCGGTGGCGCGTCCCTCGCCCCCCAGCGCCGGTCGGTGATCTTCGAGGTCGCCACCCGGTTGGCGTTCCACACCATGCTGCTCTTCGCCGTCTTCCTGCTGTTCTCCGGGCACAACGCGCCCGGCGGAGGCTTCGCGGCGGGCATCGTCGCGGGCATCGCCCTGACCGTGCGCTACCTCGCCGGCGGCCGCTACGAGCTCGGTGAGGCGGCGCCGCTGCTGCCCGGCGCCCTGCTCGGAGGAGGCTTGTTCCTCTCGGTGGGTGCGGGCGTGGTGCCGCTGTTCTTCGGCGGTGTGGTCCTGCAGTCGACGAAGGTCGTGCTGCAGCTGGGTGTCCTCGGTGACGTGAACCTCGTCTCGACCCTGTTCTTCGACATCGGCGTCTTCCTCGTCGTGGTCGGCCTCGTGCTGGACATCCTGCGCTCGCTCGGCGCCGAGGTGGACCGGCAGGGGGAGGCGGAGGGCCGGGCGCTTCCCGACGTCGCGCACGACTCGCCGCGCACCGCGTCCGACGACGAGCAGCTCCAGGAGGACGACCTGCCCGGCACCGACCTGCCCGGCACCGACGTGGCCGGCTCCGACCTGGCCGCCGCCGACCTGCCCGCCGCCGAGAAGCGGGCAGCAGGTGAGGGCCGATGATCGACATGACCCCGAACCTCGTGCTGGTCCTGGTGATCGGCGTGCTCGTCGGCTGCGGGGTCTACCTGCTCCTGGAGCGCAGCCTCTCCCGCGTCATCGTGGGTGTCGCCCTGATCGGCAACGGCGTCAACCTGCTGTTCCTCGTCGCGGGCGGTGCGGCAGGCGGCCCCCCGCTGATCGGCAGCGGTCCGGCGGAGGACATGAGTGACCCGCTCCCGCAGGCGATGGTGCTGACGGCGATCGTCATCACGCTCGGCATGACGGCGTTCGTCCTCGCGATGGCCTACCGCAGCTGGCAGCTGCACGGTCACGACGAGGTGCAGGACGATCTGGAGGACCGGCGGATCGCGGAGCGCGCCGAACGTGGTGAGCTCGACAACCGGGCGGACGACATCGGCACGAGCCTCGCGATCGAGGCCGCCGAGGCCCGTGACGAGACCGAGGAGGGACCGCTCCTCGCCGGCGCGCACCACGAGGCGCAGGTCAACGCGGACGACCACGAGATCAAGGGGAGGGACCGATGACCTGGCTCGTCCCGCTCCCCGTGGTCATCCCGCTGATCGCGGCCGGCCTCGCGCTGGCAATGTCCCGGCGCTCGCGCGCCCAGGGGATCATCTCGGTGGTGGCGCTCTCGCTCGTGCTCCTCACCGCCGTCGTCCTCATCTTCCTCACGCACCACCAGGGCCCGCAGGTGGTCAACATCGGCGGGTGGGGCGCCCCGGTGGGCATCGCGCTGGTCGCGGACCGGCTCTCCGCGCTGATGCTGCTCATCTCCGCCATCGTCATCCTGTGCGTGCTCCTGTACTCGCTCGCGCAGGGTCTGGCCGACGGCAACGAGGGCGCCCCGGTCGCGATCTACCACCCGACGTACCTCGTCCTCGCCGCGGGGGTGGCCAACGCGTTCCTCTCCGGGGACCTTTTCAACCTGTACGTCGGCTTCGAGATCCTGCTCGCGGCGAGCTTCGTGCTGCTCACCCTCGGTGGCACCGGTGAGCGCATCCGCGCCGGGTCGATCTACGTCGTCGTCTCTCTGCTGTCCTCGATCCTGTTCCTCATCGCGATCGCCCTCATCTACGCCGCGACCGGCACGCTCAACCTGGCCCAGCTCTCCGAGCGGCTGGGGGACGTCGACCCGGCGATGCGCCTGGTCCTGCAGGTGATGCTGTTGATGGGCTTCTCCATCAAGGCGGCCGTCTTCCCGCTCTCCGCGTGGCTCCCCGACTCCTACCCGACGGCGCCCGCCCCGGTCACGGCCGTGTTCGCCGGTCTGCTGACGAAGGTCGGCGTGTACGCGATCATCCGCACGCAGACCCTGCTCTTCACCGATGGCCGGTTGAACACCCTGCTGATGTGGGCGGCCCTGCTGACGATGATCGTCGGCATCATCGGGGCCGTCGCGCAGGACGACATCAAACGGCTGCTCTCGTTCACGCTGGTGAGCCACATCGGCTACATGATCTTCGGCATCTCGTTGGCGAGCACCACCGGTCTGTCCGCGTCGATCTTCTACGTCGCCCACCACATCACGGTCCAGACGGCCCTCTTCCTCGTCGCGGGACTGATCGAGCGCCGCGGCGGGACCACGTCGCTGGAACGCCTGGGCAGCCTCGCGAAGGTCGCGCCGGCGCTGGCCGTCCTGTTCTTCGTCCCGGCGATGAACCTCGCCGGGGTCCCGCCGATGTCGGGGTTCCTCGGCAAGACGGGGCTCCTGCAGGCCGGCGTGGAGCTCGGCACCCCGCTCGCCTATGCCGCGATGGGGGCTGGTCTGCTCACCTCCCTGCTCACCCTTTACGCCGTCGTCAAGGCCTGGAACAAGGCGTTCTGGCAGGACGCCCCCGAGCCGCTGCCGGACACCTCCATCCCGCGCTCGATGTTCGGCCCGGCGGCGGTGCTCGCCTCGGTCGGGATCGCGATCGCGGTGATCGGCGGCCCGCTGTACGCCTACACCGGCGCGGCGGCGCGGGACCTGCGGCTGCAGAGCCCGTATATCGACGCTGTGCTCGTGCACGGTGAGCGTGGCGCCGGCCAGTCCTCCGACGCGAGCGGGGACGACTCATGAGTCCGCAGGTCAAACGCGGCCGGTACGACCGGTGGCCGATGGTGGTGTGGCTGACCCTCGTGTGGGTGCTGCTGTGGGGCCACCTGACCGTGGCCAACGTGCTCGCGGGACTGGTGATCGGCCTGCTGCTGGTCCACTTCAC
This sequence comes from Actinomycetales bacterium, assembly GCA_016649925.1. Lineage (GTDB taxonomy): Bacteria > Actinomycetota > Actinomycetes > Actinomycetales > Beutenbergiaceae > JAENWO01. The sequence continues at coordinate 480 of JAENWO010000262.1, read as the reverse complement.
CCCGATGCCCCGGGTCGGCTTCGAGGGTCGCGTGTGGCTTCCAGGGGTCGTGGTCCTGGTGGCCCGGTTCGTCGTCGACGTCCTGCGCGCCTCCGTCCAGGTGTCCACCCAGGCGCTGCGGATCGGGCACCACCCGCACGGTGCCGTCATCCGCGTGCAGCTGCGCTCCCACTCGGACCTGTTCCTCACCCTCACCGCGGAGCTGTGCTCCCTGGTGCCCGGCTCGATCGTCGTGGAGGCGCACAGGCTCACCGGCACCCTGTACGTGCACGTGCTGGACGTGGACCAGGCGGGCGGGGTCGACCGCGCGAAGCTGGCCGTGCTCGAGCAGGAACGGCGGGTGCTGTCCGCGTTCGCCTCGGACACCGAGCTCGCCGAGGTGGGACTACCGCCGCGGCGTGGCACGCGGCGTGGCCCGCAGCGCAACCGGGAGGTGGCGGCGTGAGTCCCGTCGTCATGGTGGTCAGCGCGGTGCTGCTC
>JAENWO010000501.1 GCA_016649925.1 Actinomycetales bacterium | reverse complement strand
CGAGGTACAGCTCGGGCTCCCTGTCGGGTCCCCAGATGTAGTTGCCCGCGAGCGTCAGGCGGGCCAGCAGCCGGGTGATCTGCCCGTGCGTCTGCTGCTCGACGGCGGCGAGCAGCGCCCCGGCGAGCCACGGCTGCACCTCGCTGGGCGGCTTCGTCGCGGGACGCCAGAAGATCTCGTTGTTGTCGGCGTTGACGTCCGCCGCCAGCGTCATCGTGATGAAGCCCATGACGCCGAACCGCGGGACGTTCCACTGCTCCCGCTCGACGTCGGTGGTGGGCCACGGCAGGTCCAGGGTCACCCGGCACACCGGGTTCGGCCGCCCCTGCTGGTTGCGCACGCTGTCCTGGAACAGCTGCTCGTCGCACGAGACGACGATCCCCTGGGCGAGCTGCTCGGGGTGGACGACCGAGTCGTTCACGAGCTCCGAACCGTCACCGAACGCGATCTTCTCGACCCGGATCCCCTTCTTCTTCTCCTCCCCGCCGCCGGTGCGGCAGAGCACGTCGAGCGCCCCCTGCACCGTGGTCGTGCCCGCGAGGTTGGCGCACCTGCTCGGGTCGTACCCAACGTCGGAGGCGGTGATCGCGGTGAGCGGGGGGAACTGCGGCCGGCAGTCGGCCGGTGCGCCGAAGGCCCCGCCGGTGAGGGCCACCACGGCCAGCGCGGCGTAGTGGTGCACGGTGCCGTGCCGGGGTTCGAAGACGGGTTCCGGTGGGGTGGCGTCGTCGCGCGGCCACTCCACCTTCCCGGTCGAGGTCCGCGCGGGGATCATCCAGTGGTCCCCGACGGCGAACGTGCCACCGTCGATCTCCACCTGGACACCGCCCTCGAGCTCGACCGGCGTGTTCGCGGCCAGGGTGAGGCGCCCGTCCCAGCGTCGCAGCGTCGCCCGGGTGCCGACCGCGAGACTCAGGCTGTCGGGATTCTTGACCTGCACCGCGGCCCCCGTCACGGTGCCGACCTCGAGGAGGACGCCGCCCTCCCCCCGCAGGACACGCTCGGAGTCGCTCAGCTCGACCCACCTGGCCGCCCCGAAGCCGAGCACGTCGTCTCGCCCCTCGTCCTCGATCTCGATCGTCAGCGCGGCGGTGTCGATCGCCACCACGCGGGAGAGGACCGAGCCGTTGTCACGGGACCACTTGACCTCGGGGCCACCCGCCTGGTCCGCGTCGTGGACCTCGACGCGGTACAGCTGGTTCTCCAGGCGTCGGTAGCCACCCCCGGTGGGCACCAGGCAGTCCTGCACGGGCTCGGTGGACGCCACCTCCCGGGCCCGCAGCGCTCCGGTGGGCGCGGCGGGCGGGAGGAACGACCCGCACGCCGGGGTCTCCACCGGTGCGAGCAGCACCTGCCACACCACCCGGGTGCGGGTGGCGGTGTCCGGCCCCTGCAGGGCCGGCTCGAGCAGGGTCGGGTACGCGCCGTCGAGCTGCTCCGCCGCCGTCAGGTGGCGCTCCCACACGTCGAGGTAGACGGCATAGTTCCCGTCGTCCTCCGGCACCGCGGCGCCGGGCAGGTCGGGCTGTGAGGTGAGGAGCACACCCGCGGGGTCGTCGTTCTCGCACAGGATGCCGTCCACGTAGAACCTGCCGGGCGCGATCCGCAGGTCCTGGCCGCCTCCCTCGACCGTCACGGCGAAGTGCGCAGCAGTCCCCTGGGGGTGCTTCGGCGCACCCACCGGCCCCACCACGTCCGACGTCGTCGACCGGTCGACGTGCTCCGTGAGGTCGGCCTGCTCGTTCCACTCCGCGTCGAGCAGCACCCGCCCCTGCTGGAGGCGCACGCTGCTGTAGTGGTTGGCCTGCCGGAACGTCGACCGGCTGAAGTCGCCTTTCATCGCGGTATCTCCTTCGTCATGGTGCGCTGCCAGCGGGTTGTTGCGGTGCGGAGAAGATGCCCGCCTCGAGGCCGAACCGGAGGTACTCCTCCAGAGCCAGGCGCAGGTTCCGCAGCCGTCGCGGGGCCTGCAGGAACCGCCACGCCCCCATTTCGCTCTCCCCCTCCGCCCCCTCGGCGATCTGGGGCGGACAGGTCGGCCGGAGCATGGCGTAGCCGGGGTCGCCGGAGTCCGTGGAGACGAACGTCGGGAAGATCCTGCCGGCGGTGGCGTCCCCCTCCGGCTGGCACCGGAACCGCCGGGGCGCCGTCGAGGTGATGGGCAGATAGCTGTACCGGACGCACCCCACCTGTCGGCGCTCGACGGCGGTGGGGCCGACGAAGATCGAGCTCGACGCGTGCAGCGTCCGGGCCGTGG
>JAENWO010000521.1 GCA_016649925.1 Actinomycetales bacterium | reverse complement strand
TCGCCCAGCGTCTGCTGGTCGAGGCCGGCGACGTCGCGCGCCTTGCGCAGCCTGTCGTGGATGTCGAACTCGGGCACGGTCCCTGCACTCACTGTCTGCTTACTCATGTGCCCAAGTTACGGCACATGGCCCCAGGTGCGCAAGTGGTCACACAGGTGAAACTGCCCCAACTTAGGTCTTGCGCTCTGTCGGTCCACGGGTCTAACTTGGGCACATGCCCACATCGGAACTTCTGGGAACCGCCGAGGTCGCCCAGCTCCTGAGCAAAGACGTTCGCACAGTCCACCGGATGATCCGCCGAGGCGAGATCCCGGCACAGAAGCTCCCCGGCCGCACCGCCGCCTACATCATCCGCCGCACCGACGTCGAGGCCATGCTCTCGACCGCCGGGGAGCGCGCCTCGTGATCCGCGACCCGAGCGCCTCCCTGTCCCTGGCCGTGTTCTTCCAGCAGTCCCGCGACTGGCGCCCGTCGTCGGTCGAGACCGCATCCCGCGCGCTAAGCCGTGAGGGCATGGACGTCGCGGCGACGCTGACCGCTGACCCGCTCCGGGGCGACGTCCTGTCCCCGGCCGTGGTGTCCATCGTCGACCTGATCCGGCCCGCAGGCGTGGACCGTGGCCCGTGGGGCGGTGCGGCGTGAGCGACCAGACGCTGCGGGAGCGGGCGATCCGCGCACTGGCCCAGGAGTCGTGGCAGGTCTTCGCAGAGGGCGGCCACGGCGACGTCGAGCACACCCCATGGCGTGCGCCTGAGCCCCGGGAGTCCGACTCGATGCGAGAGGCGTCAGCCCGTCTGCGCGAGTCGTTCGAGGCCAAGTCCGCGCGCTTCGCTGATGCCGTCCTGGCTGTCGTCGCCGACGCCCCCGGGTTGGTGGAGGCGCTGGAGAAGCATCGGCTCAACACCGACGGCTACGGCGATGAGATGTGCCAGGCCGAGGACTGGACCGAGTACCAGGACGACACCTACGAGGCCCACCTGGCCGACGTGGTGCGGGCGTGGCTCCGATGACCCCCGAGACCGTCCCTGTCCTGGCCCCGGGTGAGCGCACCCCCGCCCAGACCCGTGACCGCGCCGGAATGGTGGGCACGGTCCTGGTCCTGGCGCTCGTGGTCGGTGCCGCGCTCGGCTTCCTGCTGGCGTGGTTGGGGGGCGCGCTGTGAGCGGCGACGACTTCTGGGCGGGCATCGAGACGCGACATGCCGCCGCTGTCGATCGCGGCGAGCACGACGGTCTGTGCGAGTGGCGGCCCGGGTTCTACCTGTGCCATTGCTCCAAGCGGGAGCGCGAGGCCCGCGGGCTCACGACGCCACCGACCCTCACACACCAGTACCCGCTCTGCTCGGGCTGCGACCGCGAGGTCTACCACAACGGTGACGGCTGGGAGTGCGGCAGGTGCCACACCTCATGGTCGTCGGGTGCTGGCGAGGACGAGCGCGGGACCTTCACCGATGACCACGGCGACCTGTCTGGCGGCCCCCGGTGACCCCCGCCGTGCAGGACGCCCTCGACTGGACCCCGCGCCCGTCGGACCCCACGCCCGTCGTCCTGGCCGCCGTTCACAGCGACCCGCGCGCGTCCCACGTCGCCGCCCGCCGCGTCCTGCGCGTCGCCATCACGGAGTGCGCCGCGAGGCATCAGGGCCGGGTTCACATCGCCTGGTTCCGGCACCTGCTGCCCGGGTGGATCGACCCGCACACGGTCGGCGGGGCTGTCGCGGGGTGGACGAAGGCCGGGTACCTCGTACCCATCCCGGACCAGTGGGAGCCCAACGGTGGCGGGTCCAACGCCACCAAGCCGACGCAAGTTCGCCGCCTCGTTCGGGCGATTCCGCCGGTGGATGGTGCGCGATGAGCGCGATCCCGACCCGCCTGCCCGACAACAACACCGGGATCTTCCTCTACATCCACCGCCACGAGTGGCGCGAGGTCGGCACGCACACATGGCCCAGCGGCAAGGCGGATCCAACCTTCCGCTGCCGTGTCTGCGGCGACGTCATCTGCACCCCTGCCTCTCGCACCGTCCCCATCACCCGCTGAACCGACAGGAGACCGAACGTGGACCCGTCCCGAG
>JAENWO010000526.1 GCA_016649925.1 Actinomycetales bacterium | reverse complement strand
GGGTGCCCTTAGGCACTCGCCCCTGAGGCGAGTCAGCGGCTCGCACACCGGACCGGCGGGCAGGCCCGGCCAGTGAACCCGCCTGCTTCAGCAGGTCCCCAGTGCGCGCCTCGACGGTCGACCAGGCGGCGTGTGAGACCCCTGCGTGCGCGTCGCGTTCCGCCTCGTTGAGAGCTCCTGCGAGATCGGCGAGCGTGCTGTGGACGGCGCGGGTCGCCCGCGACCGGGGCAGCCCCCAGGAGACGCCCTCATTGATGAGGTGCGTGGCCGTCAGCTGCGCCATCCGGCGTTCACCTGCCACGTCCATCGCGAAGATCCCCGAGGATGCGTCCGAGTGCATGTGCATCGCGACGTCGTAGGCCGGTGCGAGGCTCGCGGTGCCGTCCGGAGGACGCATGAAGGAGATGTTCTTGGCGTGGGCGTCGGTGTTGCCGACCGCGAGGTTGAACGTCGTCAGTGCTAGGAGCTGGTCCGGCTCGGCGCCTCCAGTGCGGATCACGTCGGCGATCGCAGCGAGGCAGGGCAGGGCTTTTCCGTGCTGGAACTTTCGTTCGGCGTCCCGGGTGTCCAGGCCGAGCGCCTGGGCCGCGTCCTCCTGGTGGGTCCGCTCCACCCGGCCGCCGGGGTGGATGTGACGGTCGTAGCGGGACACGACGATGCAACGCACACCGTCGAAGGTGGCGATCTCGGCGCTGATGGTCGTCAGCCCGACCCGGCGGGCCAGGTCCAAGGCCGCGGCCTCGGTGTCGATGACGTCGTGGCTGGCGCTGCTCGCAGGACGGGAGACCTTCAGGATGTGTGTCGAGGCGGCCCCATCCAGGCAGCGACGCCAGGTGCCGTCCGCTGAGCGAGCCAGGGCGATCTTCGGCTCGAGCCCGGCCAGTGACGTCAGGGAGTCACGGGTGTTGCCGCCGGGCCCGGCGCGCTTCTCGGCTCGGCGGAGCATGGCGCCGATCTGGGTCTCGGTGACTGGCTCGGTGGAACCGACCTTGTCGGGTTCGGGTGCGCCGGCGGGGACGAGGATCACCGCGCCAGCGGTGTCGCGCCCGTAGTGGGCGAGGAACGCCAAGGTGTCGTCTGGGTTCACGCCCGCGTCCATGGCCAGGTGGGTGCGGGCGGACCCTTCAGGCAGGAGGCCTTCGAGCCAGACCCGCGCCCGTGCGGGGTGGCTGCGCTGCCCCGGGCGCGGGATCGGCAGCAGGTGGGACAGGACACGGGCGTTGACGCCCCACCGGGCCTGGGCGGCGTCGGTCCATGTGATCTCCACGGCGTCTTCGCGGGCCCCGGGTGTGAACGTGGCGACGTGGGTGCCGTAGAGCCAGGCGTCCAGTGAAGTGGTCATCGGTTCGCCTCGAGCTTGACCCGGACGCCGAGCAGTCGCAGGAGGCTGAACAGGCGGGTGGTGTACAGGGTGGGTTTGCCCGACTCGATCTCGTACAGGTACTGGCGGGTGATGCCGAGGTCGTCGGCGAGCTGCTCCTGGGTGAGTTGACGCTCCTCCCGCAGGGAGCGCAGGAAAGCGCCCAGGTCTGCTGGGGTGGTGACGTACCCCCACTGCGGCTCGCTCACGTCACACCTCCTGTCAGGTTTTCCTTACCTACCGAGAATGTCAGGGTATCACTACATCGGCGGTATGTCGTCATAACCTGACACGAATGTGCGATGAACTGCCCACGGAGCGTCCGGCATCTGGCGTCGCGGGGCGACTCGACGCCCCTCAGCGGAGGCGAACAGGCAACGGGCGGGCGTACCTGGCCAGGGCCAGGTCGGAACGCCACGCCCACGAGGAGTCCGCCGTCGGGTTCTGCGCCGCCAGGATCGAGGCGACCACACCGGCCGGCTCGCAGTGGTACGGGTTCGCCGACCAGGACGCGTTCGGTTCCACGACCGCCCAGCTGTCGTCCGCGAGCTGCCCCACGTCCAGGACGTACCCGGCAGGGCCCGCAGTGCCGTCGACGACGCTCTGGGCGAAGACGACCGCGTCTGTGGTGTCGGGTGCCTCGTCGCGGGTCTCCCACGCGTCCCACGT
>JAENWO010000098.1 GCA_016649925.1 Actinomycetales bacterium | reverse complement strand
GCCGCGACCGGGGTCGGCTGCTTCGTGGCCCAGTCCGCCTCGGCGCGCTCGACGGCGTCCGCGACCAGCTGCGGGGCCGCCGGCGTCGCACCGGGGGAGGTTGCGCCGTCGGCCACCACCGGCTCGATCCGGACGGTGAGACCGAGCGTCTCGCTCAGGGCCCTCTGCAGAGGCTCGGCATGCGGCCCGTTGCGGAACGCGGAGGCGAGGCCGGACGTGGAGAAACCGAGCGAGAGCAACGTCGGGGAAAGGTCGACGACCTGGGCGTCCTGGGAAATCAGCGCCCAGGTGCTGCGCTTGAGCCGGGCGAGGGTGTCCAGCACCTCGGGCCAGCGACGACGCACCTGGTCGGCTGTCATCGGCGAGGAGGCCGGCGAGGCTGCCTCCGCGGCGGCCGTTGCCGGAGCGGCAACGGGTGGTGACACCGGCGGTGCCGGCATGTGCCGCGCGGATTCGGGCGATCCCGGTGCTTCTCTCGGCTTGGCGGGCTCGCGGGGCGCCGATCCGGGAGCGTCGCGGGGCGCCGATCCGGGAGCGTCATGAGCCGACGTGGGCGCATCCGCGCGGTCGGAGGCGTCCCGCTGACGCTGCGTCGTGACCGGGGCCGTGGTGTGCTGGGCGGGAGCCACTGGTTGCGGGTGCTCGTCTTGCGGGGCGGCGGTGGGTGGTGCACTCGCCGGCCGAGCCGTGGGCGCCGGGCCCACCACGGCTGCGGGCACCGACACGGGTGCGGCAGTTGCCGCGGGTGCGGGTGCGGGTGCGGGGTTGGCGATCGGCACGCCTGCGCTCACCGCACCCTCGAGCCGGTCGAGGCGCGCGCCGAACCCGCCCACGCCGTCGTCCGCCGCCGGTAGAAGCAGGCGGGCGCACAGCAGCTCGAGCTGCAGGCGGGGCGAAGTGGCGCCGGTCATCTCGGTCAGGGCGTCGTTGACGAGGTCGGCAGCGCGGGAGAGCGTGGCCGCGCCGAGGTGGCCGGACTGCACGCGCATCCGCTCCAGCTGGTCCTCCGGCACGGTGCGCAGCACGGACGCCGCGGACTCCCCCGCAGCGAGCACCACGATGAGGTCACGCAGCCGCTCGAGCAGGTCCTCGACGAACCGTCGGGGCGCGTGGCCCGAGTCGATCACCCGGTCGATCACGCGGAACATGCTGGCGCCGTCGCGCGCGGCCAGGGCGTCCACGGCGTCGTCGAGCAGAGCGGCATGCGTGAAACCGAGCAGGGCGACGGCCCGCTCGTAGCCGACCTCGCCGTCCTCGGCACCGGCGATGAGCTGGTCCAGCACGGACAGCGAGTCCCGCACCGACCCGCCGCCGGCCCGGACCACGAGCGGTAGCACACCGGCGGCGATGCGGACATCTTCCGCCTCGGCAATCTGGTCCAGGTAGGCGAGGAGCTGCTCGGGCGGCACCAGCCGGAACGGGTAGTGGTGGGTCCGCGAGCGGATGGTCCCGATCACCTTGTCCGGCTCGGTGGTCGCGAAGACGAACTTCACGTGCGCCGGCGGCTCCTCGACGAGCTTGAGCAGGGCGTTGAAACCCTGCGGGGTGACCATGTGCGCCTCGTCGAGGATGAAGATCTTGAAGCGGTCACGGGCGGGGGCGAACACGGCCCGCTCCCGCAGCTCGCGGGCGTCGTCGACACCGTTGTGGCTGGCCGCGTCGATCTCCACGACATCGAGGCTGCCGGGACCGCCGCGGGACAGCTCGACGCAGCTGTCGCAGACGCCGCATGGCGTGTCCGTGGGGCCCTCGGCACAGTTGAGGCAGCGGGCCAGGATCCGGGCCGACGTCGTCTTGCCGCAGCCGCGCGGTCCGGAGAACAGGTAGGCGTGGGTCACGCGGTCCGCCCGCAGGGCGGCCATCAGTGGTTCGGTGACATGCTCCTGACCGATCACCTCAGCGAACGTCTCGGGCCGGTAGCGGCGATACAGCGCGATACTCACCCGGGTAACTCTAGGCCGGACCTCTGACGCCGGGGACCAGCCCCTGTGCACGGGGCGGTCATCGCGGAGAAGACGCGGAGGACCCCTCGCGCACCCGCCAGAGCCCACCTGCCCTTGCTGCCTTCCGGCCCTGGGGGAGTTCAGCGGGGTGACGCCGCACGAGGGGTCTGCCGCCTAGTCTATCCCGAGCTCGAGACGCCCGTCAGCCGCCGGCCGGACCGCCCGCTCGGCCCCAGTTCGGACGAACGTCGCGAACCCGGTATCCTCTACGACGCCTGGAGGATTCGCCTAGTGGCCTATGGCGCACGCTTGGAAAGCGTGTTGGGTGCAAGCCCTCGGGGGTTCGAATCCCCCATCCTCCGCCAGCAGTCCCCGGATCTAGCCAGAAGCAACAGTTTCTGGCTAGATTCCGGGGCTCTTGCCCTGGAACCCGATATGCAGAGGTCGGCACAGATGGGCCTCTTGTGGCAGAATTTCTGACACACCGCTGACACAGACACGGACCTGGTGTCGGCGGGAGGGGAGGTCCGGGATGGCCGCTACGACCCTTCCGCGCGGGATCACTCGGTTCCGAGAACGCTACCGCGTGCGACTCGACGTCGACGGCGCTACTCACAGTCTCGGCGTCTTCGACACCCTGGGCGACGCGAGGGCTGCACTTGACATCGCCAAGGGTGAGCGCGCCCGGGGCACGTTCGTCCCGCCCGCCCAGGTGCGAGCCGAGCGGCACTCAGCAGAGCTCAAGGCCGAGACCGACGCCCTGACGTTGAGCGAGTGGGCCGAGCAGTGGCTGGCGGACCTGGCAGCCAACCCGGAGCGATCCCCCTCGACCGTGCTGTCCTACCGCTCAGTGCTCCGCACGCACGTGCTGCCCGACCTCGGGCCGACGCGCCTTGTCGACCTCACGCCCGAGCAGGTCGCCGCCCACCTCGCGACACTGCGGGCCAAGCCGTCGCAGCGGCACCCGGGCGCTCGGGCGAACGGCGTCGCGCCGAACGCGGCGAGGGTACTGCGCTCGTGCCTGAACGGGGCGATCAAGCGCCCCGACATCGCACTGGCCTCGTTCGCGTTCCCCGAGGCGCCGTCGCAGACCCCGGTACGGCCCGCCGAGGTCGACGGCGACATCGCGACCCCCGGGCAGGTGGCAGCGATGGCCGTGGCGATGCCGGAGCACCTGGGTGCGGCGGTCCTGCTGGCGGCCTGGTGCGCGCTGCGGCTCGGGGAGGTGCTCGGGCTGGAGCGGCGCGACCTGGAGCACCTTGACGATCCCGAACGCGCGATCCTGCACGTACGTCGGCAGTGGAACACCAAGGCCGGTCGATTGACCGATCCGAAGCGTGGCAGCACCCGCAGCGTCGCGATCCCGGCATCCTTGCTGCCAATGCTGCGCGATCACCTCGACACCCACGCCGCCCCCGGACCCGACGGGCCGGTGTTCACGCCGCCGAGCCGACGTGGCCGACGGGTCTCGCAGACCTCGATCGACACCTACTGGCGAGAGGCGAGGAAGGCAGCGGGCCGCGACTCGTTCCGCTTCCACAGCCTGCGCCACACCGGGCTGACCGAGTACGCCCGCCAGGGCGCCACGCTCGCGGACCTGCTGGAGCGCGGCGGCCACACGGATGTGTCCGTGGCTTTGAAGTACCAGCACGCCTCCGCACAACGAGACCAGGAACTGACCAGCCGGCTCGACGCGGTGGTCGTGACCGGGTAGGTAGCCGACCCAGCGCAGAGCGGAAGCGGATCCGCCTTGAAGGTGTCAATGAGCGATGCCCTGGAGGGCGCGCACAGCGGGGGCCTGGGCGGCGGGTCAGAGCGCGGTGAGCAGGTCCGCGACCAGGGCTGCGAAAGCTGGTGCGACAGTCGGATCGCCTAGAGCTGCGGACGCAGCAAGCTGGGCGATTCGCCCGGCGGGGCTAGAAGCGTGAGCGCGGTAGATGTCGATCGCCTCGGCAGTGACCTCAGCGGCGTGCTCGTCCGCGCTGTGCCTGGCGAAGCCGACCGCAAGGTCGTCCGTCTCAACGCTCTGCAGGATCCGGAACGCGTCGAGGGCGTCCTTCTCCTTGAGTCGGTCGGGCTGGGTGTCAGCCTGGTCCAGGCGCTCGCTGATCTTGATCGCCTTCGCCGTCAGCAACGCGGCCGGTCCCGCCACACGCAACTCGAAGGCGCGGGCGTCCGCGGGTTCGAGTGCCGCGATGGTGACGAGCGCATTGTCGACCAATGCCGGCTCCAGGCCGCGGGCGATGCGTGCGGTCAGCTTCTCGTGCGGCGCAAGCCGGGCTGCGCGGGCCGAGGTCCTCGACGTGCCCGCCTGGTGCGGTACGACCATGAGGTCCACGGCCACGTCTTGGATGTTGACCCAGTGGCCGGGGTTGGGGCCGGGCGTGAATCCCGCCGCGCGTAAGACGCTGCCGATCTCGGGCGCTCCGGCGAGTTCGCGGGCGTTGATCGCGAGGTCGGCATCGGTGGTGAGCAGCGGCACGTTCAGGTCGGCATCGCCGGTGTGGTGGTAGACCGCCTGGGCGCCGACGAGGATGAGGTTGTCGAGGTGGCCCTCCAACGCGGCCAGCGCATCGAGCAGCACCCGGCGGGCGACCACGTACTCGGGAGCGACAGCCATCACGCCTCCCAGGCCTCGTCGGTGCGGGCAAGCGCGTCCATGAGCTGCTCGGCCTCGGCATCGCCGCGCCCCGGCAGCGTCAACAGGTCTGCGAGTACGAGCGCCAGCGGCGCGACAACGTTGGACAGCACACGACCATCTTGAGGGACGGCTGCGACAACGTTCGCCGACGCCAACTCGGCTGGTATCAGCCCCAGTTCTTCGCTCACCGTGTCGGGAGTCTCGGCATAGAGGGCGAGCAGGCGAAGCGGCACGACCGAGGTGGCGCCCTCGGGCAGCAACCGCCTGGCGGCTTCCGAGCCGGTCAGCGCGACTGACATCGACACATCGCTGAGGCGCGACAGTGTCCGGTCAAGGCCACGCGGGGCGATGAAGTAGCGGACCGATCCGTTGGTCTTGGTGAACGAGTAGTCGCGCGCCCATCGCTGGATCAATGCCCGATGGCGTACCGCCACGACCGCACCGCGCTCGTCTCGGTCGACGATCCCCTCGCTCGCCAGGGTCGGCAGGAGCTTGGACACCGATCCGGGTGAGACGTCGGCGATGGCAGCGAGGTCGCGCACCCCGAGCGGCACAGTCTCCGTGGACAGCGCACGGATGATGCGGCTCGCGGCCACGCCGTTGAGTCGGACCACCGCAGTCGTCTTCCCCGCGCGCGGGGACCGCTCGGCCCCCTGACCCGTGAGCAGAACAAGGGGCACCTCTGAGGTGAGGCGAACCCAGCCGGTGGCGTCGGCGTAGCTGATGCCTTCGGCAGTCAGCGCCTCGCGCAGGCTGGGGCCGATGTAGTCCGAGACGAACAGCAACGGCAGGTCGCTCGACAGCGACAGCTCACGCAGGCGCGCCAGCAGAAGTCGGCTCGACGTCCCCGAACGCTTGGCCTCGACCACGAACTTCACGCTCGTCCGGTCCGGGCCAGTCAACTTCACGGCGTCGACCTCTCGCCCCGCCGCGGTTGCCCCAGCCAGCGACTCAAGACGCCACGAGGCGGGTAGCAGTGCGGCGATGCTCCGAAGAGCATCAGCAATCACCTGCGTTTCTAGAATCGCCCTGTTTCGCATCACGAGAAACATTATAATTGGGGAAACGCCTCGCGGCAACGAATAGGTCGACAAAGACTCAGGCGACATCTTCGCCCTCGTCCGACAGAAGCTCGGCGACAGCGGCCTGAAGCACCCGACACGCCTCCGCCTAGCGAGACCGTGCGCTGACCTCCGTCTCGGGTCCTCGGGTGGCAGACGATCCCGTTGAGAGCTCGGCATCAGATCGACCTTGCTGACGGCGCCGAACACCTACCCCTTGCCCGACGCCCTCGCCTGTCGGACCATGCCCGGCCTTACCCCTTGCCCAATCCGTCTCTGGTCGCTCACGACCTTCGCAATGCGATTCCGTGTGAGCAAGGAGCCGATCCCGGCCGCCGTGAGCAACGCCCAGATCCGGGAATGGGCAGTCGATGCCACCCTGCGCCGAGCAACAGTCGCGGGTCTCCGGCCACTCATCCTGGGCGGCCAGAGCCTGTGGAAGAGCATCACGGGACGGTATTCACTCCGTGAATACACCGGGTGTATAGTCTCGGTCATGAGTGTTCCCATGGCGATCCTCGGGCTGCTGGAGCCGCAGCCGACACACGGCTTCGCGATCAAACGCCGCTACGACGCCCTGATCGGTGGCGGCCGCGAGCTCAAGTACGGGCAGGTGTACGCCACGCTGGCACGCTTGGAGCGGGACGGCCTGGCCAGCGGCGTGGGTGTCGAGCCCGGCGAGGGCGCCGACCGCAAGCTCCACGCGATCACAAACACCGGGGTCGCCGAGCTCGAAACCTGGCTCTCGACCCCACAGCTCCCACACGCTCGCCCCTCCGAGCTGGTCACCCGGGTCGTCCTCGCGCTCGTGGCGGGTCGCCCGGCCGAGCCGATCCTCGACGGCCAGCGCCGCGTCTACCTCGACCGGATGCGGGAGCTGACGGCGGCCCGCGGCACCGCTGACCCGATCGCCCGGGCTCTCGCCGACTACGAGATGGCCCACCTGGAGGCGGACATCCGCTGGATCGACCTGGCCGCCACACGGCTCGGGCCGATGCGAGAACAGCTCGCCAGCACGGAGGGAGCCGCCGATGCCTGACGTCGTGCTGGAGACCGACCGGGTGAGTCTCACGTTCGGTGCCACACGCGCCGTCGACGACGTGACAGTGCAGGTGAGCGCGGGTGAGATTGTCGCGGTGATGGGGCCGTCGGGCTCCGGCAAGTCGACGCTGTTGCACCTGCTTGCTGGGCTGCTACGGCCGGAGAGCGGGAGCGTGTCGCTTCTCGGCGAGCGTCTCGACACCCGTCCCGAGCGGCTCCGCGCCCGCGCTCGGCTGGAGCACCTGGGCTTCGTCTTCCAATTCGGCGACCTCGTCCCCGAGCTGACCGTCGTCGAGAACGTCGAGTTGCCGCTGCGGCTGCTCGGCCACTCGGCACGCGCAGCCCGCGAACGCGCCACGGCAATACTCGACCGACTCGACATCGCCGACGAGGCGGACAGGCACCTGTCCGAGGTCTCGGGTGGGCAGGCGCAGCGTGCCGCGGTCGCACGCGCGCTCGTCCACGACCCGGCGGTTGTGCTCGCGGATGAGCCGACCGGTGCTCTCGACACCGTTACCGGCGAGCTGGTGATGGAGGCCCTGGTGAGCGCCGCGGCGGACCGAGGGGCCGCCGTCGTGCTCGTCACCCACGAGCTGAGAGTCGCTTCCTACGCCCAGCGCGACGTCCTCATCCGCGACGGCCGCGTCGTCGCCGACCCGGTCCCGACGGCGGCCCCCGCGTGAGCGCGTCCCTCGCCTTGGGTCTTCGGCTCGCTCGTGCGGGCGGGCCGATGCGAGCGGTGAGCATCGTCGTGGGCGCCGCCCTCGCGACGCTGCTGGTACTGCTCGCACTCGCGATCCCGGACGCCGTCTACCCGCCGGCTGAGGGCATGGACGCCGTATGGCGCGCGAACGTGACGGGTGCGCTGCTTTTCGCGTTGACCCCTGCAGTGGTACTGCTCATCACGACGAGCCGGATCTCCTCGGCGACGCGCGACCGGCGGCTGGCGTCGCTGCGGTTGATCGGGATGGACCGGGGCCGGACGGCGCTCGTAGCGGCGGCCGAAGCGGGATCCCTGACGGCGCTCGGCGCGCTGATCGGCGCTGTCACCATGTGGGGACTGGCGTCTGTCGCGGATGATGTGGTGGCAGCCGGACCGGGATGGTTCGCGGAACCGTTGCAGCCGTCGGCGACAACGCTCGTGGCGGTTGTGCTCGGCATGGTCGCGATGGGGGCCGCGATCGCCGCGACTCCGCTATTGCGACGGTCCGACTTGTTACAGGAGCGCTCCGCCTCGGCGCGGCGGCGCCCGAGCCTGTGGCGGCTGACGGTGCCCGGCGCCGGAGCGCTGCTGCTGCTCAGCATCGTGATCGCGGGCGCGGACAGCCTGACGTGGTCCACGGAACGCGTGATCGGCATGCTGGGCGGCGGTTCGCTGCTCGCGGGGATCGGGATCGCCGTCGCGACGCCGGTGCTGGCCGACGCCGGTGCGGCGGGGCTGCTGCGCATCCGTCGGGTCGCGGCGGTGTTCGCGGCGCGGGGCATCCAGGCGGAGCCGCTCGCGACGACACGACTAGTGGCGGGCCTGGCCGTCGCGCTCTATCTCGCGTTGGGCGGCAGCGCGGTGCTGCTCGCGTTCGAGAGCACCCCGCAGTACCGGTACGCGCTGCAAGT
>JAENWO010000218.1 GCA_016649925.1 Actinomycetales bacterium | reverse complement strand
GATCTACGCCGTCGTCTCCTCCCGCCTGCTGCGTGAGGCTCCGGGGCGGTCCATCCCCACCGGCTCGTTCCTCGACCGCACCAAGGCGACCATGCAGCTGGGCGTCACGTGGCAGCTGTCAACCCTGTACGCCCTCGGCTTCGGAGGTTTCGTCGCGTTCAGCGTGTACCTCCCCACCTACCTGAACACGGCATACGACCTGACCCGCACCGACGCGGCGACGCGGACTGCCGGCTTCATCGTGCTCGCCGTCGCCGCCCGCCCGTTCGGTGGCTGGCTATCGGACCGGGTCGGGCCGATCCGCGTCCTCACCGTCGTGTTCGCGCTGACCGGCGTCTTCGCCGTGATCACCTCCCTGCAGCTGCCCCTCGTCCCGATCCCGACGATCGCATTCCTGGCGATGGCGGGCTGCCTCGGGGCGGCCGCGGGTGCGACGTTCGCGCTCGTCGGCCAGGTCGCACCACGGGAGAAGGTCGGCTCGGTCACCGGGATCGTCGGAGCGGCCGGCGGCCTGGGTGGGTTCATCCCACCCCTGATCATGGGCGCCAGCTATGACGCCCTGAGCAGCTACACCCTGGGTTACCTGCTGCTCGCGATCGTGGCGTTCGGCGTCGCGCTCTACACCTGGGGGCCCGTCCGCAAGGCCGCCGTCCCGCGCGCCGAGGCGGCCGCCCACGCACCCACCACCGGAGGGACCCACCCGTGACCACCCAGCAGACACCGGCCGGCACCACCCCGCACAGTCCCGGTATGGACGGGGGGATCACCGAGCTTCTCCTGCGCACCCGGCGCTTCCTGCAGGCCAAGGAGGTTTCGCCCGACCTGCGCACGCTGCACCAGAGCGGCGGCCGCGACGCCGACACGTTCTACCGGGACCGGTGGTCCCACGACAAGGTGGTGCGCTCCACGCACGGGGTGAACTGCACCGGCTCGTGCTCGTGGAAGGTGTACGTCAAGGACGGCATCATCACGTGGGAGGCGCAGCAGACGGACTACCCCTCCGCGGGCCCGGACCGCCCCGACTACGAGCCACGTGGCTGCCCCCGCGGCGCGGCGTTCTCCTGGTACACCTACTCCCCCACCCGCATCCGGTACCCGTACGTGCGGGGCGTCCTGCTTCAGATGTACCGCGAGGCGAAGGCACGTCTGGGCGACCCGGTGCTGGCGTGGGCCGACATCACGAACGACCCGGAACGCTCGAAGCAGTACAAGGCCGCGCGCGGCAAGGGTGGTCTGGTCCGCGCCAGCTGGGAAGAGGCGGTCGAGATGGTCGCCGCCGCGCACGTGAGCACCATCAAGGACCACGGACCGGACCGCATCGCCGGCTTCTCCCCGATCCCGGCCATGTCGATGGTCTCCCACGGTGTCGGCTCGCGCTTCTACTCCCTCATCGGCGGCGCGATGCTCTCCTTCTACGACTGGTACGCGGACCTGCCGGTCGCGTCCCCGCAGGTGTTCGGCGACCAGACCGACGTCCCGGAGTCCGGGGACTGGTGGGACGCCGGCTACCTCATCATGTGGGGCTCCAACGTGCCCGTCACGCGCACGCCGGACGCGCACTGGATGGTCGAGGCGCGCTACCGGGGCCAGAAGGTCATCGCCGTCTCCCCGGACTACGCCGACAACGTGAAGTTCGCCGACGAGTGGCTCGCGCCCGTCCCGGGCACCGACGGCGCCCTCGCGATGGCGATGGGGCACGTGGTGCTCAAGGAGTTCTTCGTCGACCGCCAGACGCCGTACTTCTCCGACTACGTGCGCTCGTACACGGACCTCCCCTTCCTCATCCGCCTCGAGCCCGACGGCGACGGCTACGTCCCCGGGAAGTTCCTCACTGCCGCGGACCTCCCGCCCGAGACACCCGGCCGCGGCGAGAACGACGAGTTCAAGACGGTCCTGGTCGACTCGGCTACCGGCGAACCGGTGGTACCGAACGGATCCCTCGGCTTCCGCTACGGCGACGCGGGCGAGGGAAAGTGGAACCTCGACCTGGGCGACGTCGTGCCCGAGCTCAGCCTCCTCGAGTCCGCGGAGGAGAACGTCCTCGTCGCCCTCACCCGCTTCGACACGCCCGACGGCGCGGCGGCCCCCCTGCAGCGCGGCGTGCCCGCGCGCCGCGTGGCCGGGCACCTCGTCACCACCGTGTTCGACCTGCTGCTCGCCCAGTACGGCGTGGGCCGCCCCGGCCTGCCCGGTCGGTGGCCCACCGGGTACGACGACGCCAGCCAGCCCTGCACGCCGGCCTGGCAGGAGACGATCACCGGCGTCCCCGCCCACAAGGCGGAGCGGATCGGGCGGGAGTTCGCGGCCAACGCAGAGGAGTCCAAGGGCCGCTCGATGATCATCATGGGCGCCGGCACGAACCACTGGTTCCACTCCGACACCATCTACCGGGCGTTCCTCACGCTCACCACGGTCACCGGCTGCCAGGGCGTCAACGGTGGTGGCTGGGCGCACTACGTGGGCCAGGAGAAGGTTCGGCCGCTCACCGGCTTCACCCAGTACGCGAACGCCCTGGACTGGTCGCGACCGCCGCGGCACATGATCCAGACGGCGTACTGGTTCCTGCACACCGACCAGTTCCGTTACGACGCGTTCGGGGCCGACACCCTCAGCGGGCGTCCCGGTGGCCGCTTCGCCGGGATGACGACGGCGGACGTGCTCGCCCAGTCCGCACGCCTGGGCTGGTCACCGTCCTACCCGACGTTCGACCGCAGCTCCCTCCAGGTCGCCGACGACGCCGAGGCCGCGGGCCTCAGCGTCGGGGAGTACGTCCCGGCCCAGCTGAAGTCCGGGGCCCTGAAGTTCGCCGCCGAGGACCCGGACGCGCCGGAGAACTTCCCCCGGGTGCTCGGCATCTGGCGCTCCAACCTGCTCGGCAGCTCGGCCAAGGGCAACGAGTACTTCCTGCGCCACCTGCTCGGCACCTCCGACTCCCTCAACGCCACCGAGGCCCCTCCCGAGTCGCGCCCGCGGGACGTCCTCTGGCGGGAGGAGGCGCCGCACGGCAAGCTCGACATGCTGTTCACGATGGACTTCCGGATGACGAGCACGACGATCTTCTCCGACGTCGTGCTCCCGGCCGCCACCTGGTACGAGAAGTACGACCTGTCCACCACGGACATGCACCCGTTCGTGAACTCCTTCAACCCGGCGATCGCGCCACCGTGGCAGACGCGCACCGACTTCGACACGTTCCAGACGATCGCCGTGGAGTTCTCCCGGCAGGCGAAGGACCACCTCGGGGTCCGCAAGGACCTGGTCGCCGTCCCCCTCACGCACGACACCCCCGATGCGATGGCGACGCCGTCGGGCATCGTCAAGGACTGGAAGTTCGGGGAGTGCGAGCCGATTCCCGGCAAGACGATGCCCAAGCTCGTGGTCGTCGAACGGGACTACGGCGCGGTCGCGGAGAAGATGCGCTCCCTCGGCCCGCTGATGGACACCCTGGGCGCTACCACGAAGGGCGTCACGTACGAGCTCAAGGAGCAGGTGAGCTACCTGCGGCACAAGAACGGGGAGATCAACGGCGGCATCGCGGACGGCCGGCCCCAGCTGACCACCGACCTGCACGCGTGCGAGATGATCCTGGCGCTGTCCGGGACCACGAACGGCCATCTCGCGACGCAGGGCTTCAGGACCCTCGAGAAGCGCACCGGGACGAAGCTGGCCGACCTGGCGGAGGAGCACCTGGGCAAGCAGGTCACGTTCGCCGACACGCAGGCGGCGCCCGTGACCGTGATCACCTCACCGGAGTGGTCCGGCTCGGAGAGCGGCGGACGCCGCTACTCCCCGTTCACGATCAACGTGGAACGCCTCAAGCCGTGGCACACGCTGTCCGGCCGGCAGCACTTCTTCCTCGACCACGACTGGATGAGCGAGCTCGGGGAGAACATGCCCGTCTACCGACCACCGCTGAACATGGCGATGCTGTACGGGGAGCCGGCCGTGGGTGCGGGGGACGCGGGGGTGTCGATCGCGGTGCGCTACCTGACCCCGCACAGCAAGTGGTCGATCCACTCCGAGTACCAGGACAACCTGCTCATGCTCAGCCTGTCCCGGGGTGGCCCGACGATCTGGATGAGCGACCGTGACGCCGTCAAGATCGGCGTCAAGGACAACGAGTGGATCGAGGCCGTCAACCGCAACGGCGTGGTGGTGGCGCGGGCGATCGTCTCCCACCGCATGCCGGAGGGGACGGTGTACATGCACCACGCCCAGGACCGTCTGATCGACGTCCCGCTGTCGGAGAAGTCCGGCAAGCGGGGCGGCATCCACAACTCGTTGACCCGGATCATGATGAAGCCGACGCACCTGGTGGGCGGGTACGCCCAGCTCACCTACGCGTTCAACTACATCGGTCCCACCGGCAACCAGCGGGACGAGATCACGCTCATCCGCCGTCGTTCCCAGGAGGTGCAGTACTGATGCGTGTCATGGCTCAGATGTCCATGGTGATGAACCTCGACAAGTGCATCGGGTGCCACACCTGCTCGGTGACCTGCAAGCAGGCGTGGACCAACCGGACCGGCACCGAGTACGTGTGGTTCAACAACGTCGAGACCCGCCCCGGGCAGGGATACCCGCGCACGTACGAGGACCAGGAGAAGTGGGAGGGCGGCTGGACGCTGACCAAGCGCGGGCGGCTCCAGCTCAAGGCCGGCGGGCGGCTGAAGAACCTCGCGACCATCTTCTCCAGCCCCAAGATGCCCTCGATCCAGGACTACTACGAGCCGTGGACGTACGACTACGAGACCCTGACGAACGCGCCGCTGCAGGAGCACAGCCCCGTTGCCCGTCCGAAGTCGTTGATCACCGGCAAGGACATGAACATCACCTGGAGCGCGAACTGGGACGACGACCTCGGAGGCTCGGCGCTCCTCGCCGCCGACCCGGTCCTCGCCAAGGTCTCGGACAAGGTCAAGCTCGCCTACGAGCAGACGTTCATGTTCTACCTGCCGCGCATCTGCGAGCACTGCCTCAACCCGTCGTGCGCCGCATCGTGCCCGTCCGGCGCGATCTACAAGCGCGCGGAGGACGGCATCGTCCTGGTCGACCAGGACAAGTGCCGTGGG
>JAENWO010000247.1 GCA_016649925.1 Actinomycetales bacterium | reverse complement strand
TCCACCAGCTCGTCACCGAGCTCGAAACCCTGTCCCTTCGAGCTTTCGAGCAGGCCGAAGGAAGCAGCATGCGCTAATCACGCCTCACCGGGAGACGCGGAAGAGCCCTACCCACCTGCATGTGCTGAAAGCCCGGCTAGCGGGGCCCGGGGCCGCCGCCGCCGTGGCCGCCGCCGTTCCCGGGGGTGGTCGGGTTGCCGTCGCCATCACGGTCGATGGTGATCGCGGGGGTGGTGTAGGTCTCCACATGGTCGGGGTTGGACACGTCACCCAGGGCAGCAAGCACAGTGAACACGAGGACGTAGTTGCCGTCGGGCACGGTCTTCTTGCCGGCGTTTGCGCGGCCCTGACCGTTGCTGTTCAGCCGTGTCCCGTCCCACGTGTAGGGCGTGAACAGGTTCTGCCCTCCCGAGCGTCCCAGGTAGTCGACATCCAGGTAGTGGTGGAAGGCCGGGTGGACCGGCCTTCCCGCCGTGCCGTCAGCATTTGCGTTGTAGATGTCGATCGAGAGCGAGCTGGCTGGGTGCTCGAGGTGCACGAGCACGGTCGGTACGTCACCGTCCGCCATCGAGTACGTGGCGCCGTCCGGACGCAGCTCCCAGCCGGCGTCCATCGTGCAGTCCGCACCGATCAGCCGGCTGCACTCGGTCAGCTGAGCGAGCTGCGGGAAGTCGTAGTCGCCCGGGGTTAGGAGCGGGAGCGCCTGATAGTCGCCCGCGAAGCCCGCGTACGGCACCCGGAGCGGCGCACCGGTTGCTGACGTGAGCGAGATGTACCCGCCGTACTGCGCGAGGACGAGGTCCGGGGACGGGCTGATGGTCACGTCGAACGAGACGCTGCTGCCAGCCGGCACCGTCACCGACTCGGGTGCGTCGACGATGCTCTCCTGGAAGTCGAAGCCCGGGTTGTCGGGGGTGTCCCCGTAGGCCGGGTCCTCGGCGGTGGAGATCGCGTCCTCGAACGAGACCGTGTAGGTGACAGCCTCAGCGCCGCTGTTCGTCACCGTGAGCGTCCGCGTGGCTGGACCGGCCTCGCTCTCCCCGAGAGAGAGCTTGCCCGGGCTGACGACCGTGGTCGCCAGGATGGCGTCGTCGACGTCGAGCATCCCGGCACCCTGACGGTTCACCGGCTCGTACAGCCCGAGGGCGGGATTGAGGGACCACGCCGATGGGTCCGCGCTGTTCTGGAACAGGTCACGCACCTGCGCGGGCGCGGTGCTCGGCTTCGCCTGGAGCAGGAGCGCTGCGGCACCCGCCACGTGCGGGGAGGACATCGAGGTACCGGACAGGGTCGCATAGCCGGCCAGCTCCATCGGGTACGTGGAGTAGATCTGGCCGCCGGGGGCACCCAGGTCCGGCTTGAGCTGGAGGTCCGCGGTCAAGCCGTAGGAGCTGAACGAGGAGATCAGCCCACCGGTCGGGTTCGGGACCGACAGCTTCTGGTCGGTCCAGGTCAGCTCGACCGGCCCGACGGCCAGCTCGTCCTCGATGAACAGCCCGTCCTCGAGCGGGATGGTGACCACGGGGATCGTGATCGGCGGGTCGGCCGGGGTGGTCGGCGCGACGGTTGCGTTGATCATGCCGGGTGCGTTGTTGTAGATGACGACGGCGCCGGCACCGGCGTTCTGCGCGGCCAGGGCCTTGACGTAGAACGAGCACGTGCCGCGCTGGATCAGCACCGCCTGACCGGTGTAGTCCCCATCGAGCGGGTCGCAGGCCAGGGTGCCGGCCGATGCGAGGGGGAGAGCGCCGCTCGTCGGTGCCGCGGGGGACTCCGCGGCGTTGTTGTAGGGAATGGCTCGACCGTCCGGGGTGACGGTGAACACGTCGGCGACGAACTTGGTGTTGTCGTAGGACGCCACGCCGATGACCTTGTTGCCGACTCCCGGAGCGCCAGCGGCCCACAGACCGGAATCGCCGTCGTTACCGATCGAGGCGACCATCACCACACCGGCGTCGACGAGGTTGTCGGAGGCCACCGCCGTCGGGTACTCCGGCCAGGCAGCGAAGGCGGAGCCGATGGACTGGTTGACGACGTCCATGCCGTCGGCGAGCGCTCGCTCCATCGCGGCGAGCATGACGTCCGCCGTCGTGGAGCCGTCGCATCCGAACACGCGGTACGCGCCCAGCGTGACGCCGGGGGCGACACCGCGGATACCGCCAGCGGCCACGTCACCGTTGGCTCCCACGATGCCGGCGACGTGCGTGCCGTGACCCTGGCAGTCGTCGGGGTCCGCATCGGGACGGGGGACCGGCTGGTAGGCGGGGCTGGAGTCGTCGGCGTTGTAGTCGTCACCGACGAAGTCGTAGCCGTAGGCCACGCGCGTCGTGGGGAACGTCGTCGAACCGTCGGTGCCGTTGCCACCGAGGTCCGGGTGGTCGTAGTCCACACCGGTGTCGATGATGCCGACGTTGACGCCCTCGCCGGTGAAGCCGAGCTCGCTCTGGACGATGTCCGCGCCGGTCATGGCCAGGGCGCTGAGCATCTCCGGGACCGTGGTGGAGCCGGTGGGCGGCGCGTTGAACTCGAGGACGGGATAGACCGCCACCACGTTCGCTGCGGCGCGCAACACCTCGGCGTCGTCATCGGAGACGTTCGCCGAGACACCGTTCCACAGCCGGTTGTAGGTCTGCCGCACCTCGACGTCGACACCAAGTGCTGCGGCGTCGTTCAGGAAGGTCTGACGGTCGTTGGCGAGCGTGGAGGTGTTGCCACCCCGCGCCGTCGGGTTACCGGCGAGCTCGATGAACCAGGCACCGGTGGGTGACGAGACGGGCGCATACTCCGAGTTGGCGCTCACGCCGTAGTCGGACGCCGAGCCGAGGTCGTCCGCGGAGTCCGGGGCGGCATTCGCCGCTGTCATCGGGAGCGCAGCGGCGGCGAGCAGGGCGGCCACGCTGCCGATGGTGACAGCAGCCTGCCTCGGTCGGAATGGGGTTCCGATCCGCGGTGATCTAGTCATGAGTTGTCCCATCATCGTCTCGCGTGGTGCTCCCGGTTCAGAGGGCATGTTAGGAAATGTATGGGACATGTGGCAAGAATGTAAGGTAAATCACGAAATTGGTCGCCCTTTCGCCACCTCCGGCAGGCGCGGTGGACGCCGCATGACCCTATGCGGACACGTCCACCGGCGTCGTCATGGGCCCGGAAAGGGAACGGCCCCGACGTGCGAGGCACGTCGGGGCCGTCCGCGCGACGAGCCGTTCAGAGGGGGGCCGTTCGACCCGTCGCGGCGAGCCGGGCTCAACGTCTCCGAGGGGACGGGGACGGGGACAACGCCCAGCTGGCTGAAGACTATACTAATGGCGCGTGTCGTTAGTTGTTTTACAGTTAGGTAGTTGGGATGATGGGGCATGGCGAATCGTCCCGCCCCGGCGTTGGGGTTGCGTGAAGGTGATCGTGATCGGTTGACCAGGTTGGTGCGTTCCACGGCCGGTCGGGCAGGGCTGGCGCAGCGGGCGCGGATCGTGTTGCTGGCCGCGGATGGTCTGTCGAACACGGCGATCGCCGAGCGGGTCGCGGTCTCTCGTCCGACGGTGATCGGCTGGCAGGATCGGTACGTGGCCTCGGGTCTGGAGGGTCTGGCGGATGAGCCCCGCTCGGGTCGTCCGCGTGAGCATGATCATCGCTCGATCGTGGCTGCGACGTTGGCGCCGCCGCCGAAGAAGTACGGGGTGACGCACTGGTCCTCACGGTTGCTGGGCCGGCATCTGAAGGTCGGGAACGCGACGATCGCGCGGGCGTGGCGCGACTACGGGGTGCAGCCGTGGCGGGTCGAGACGTTCAAGTTCTCCACCGACCCGGAGCTGGTGGCGAAGGTCACCGATGTCGTCGGGCTCTACCTCGCGCCGCCGGAGAACGCGATCGTGCTGTGTGTGGACGAGTAGGGTCGAGTTGGAGCGCGTTACCGTGATTACGCACGGCACGTTTCTCCAACCCGCCCTCCGAACCGGACGTGCGTGTCTCCACGCATCCGGCTCTCCACGAGCCCATGCCCGCGGGTTACCCGGTTGTTCCTGGTGGTGCACTTGCCCAGGGTGAGGGGATGCGGTCGCCCCGGTAGCGGTAACGGCTGACCGTCATCGCCTGCGGTTGGAACAGCGTCTCCTCGTCCTCGCTCGGTTGGGACCCTGGAAGGTAGCGCCGAAGGAGTACGGCCCACGTCGTGCGTTTGTGTCGTTTGCGGATCCAGCGGACCACCCGGTGCCAGGTGTACTGGTCCAGGTAGCCGAAGGTCGCTTTGGACACGCCGTAGCGGAAGTAGGCGCACCAGCCCCGCAGCACCGAATTCACTTGGCGCAGCAGGACTGCAAGCGTCGGGTGCGACGCCCTGGTGGTCAGCGCGCGGACCTTGCCGACGATGGAGGCCAACGCCTTCTTCGACGGGTAGGTGTAGACCACGCGCTTGTTAGTGCCCCGCTTCCGTTTCCGCTGGATGCGGAACCCGAGGAAGTTGAAGCCCCAGACCTCCTCAAGTAGTGGCCCGTTGACCGTTGAGGTTTACGTCTGGTCGAGCTGGTAGGTCAGCGGCCGGTGGTCGCCGGGCATGGTTGCTGGTGTGGCGTTGAGCTCTTCGGTGAGCAGCTGAAGGGCGCGGGCCACTCGGGGGCTGTCGGGCCGGTCGAGGGTGATGGTGGCGACTACGTGTTCACCGTCAAGGCGAACCAGCCCAAGCTCCACAAAGGGTGCAAGGCACTGCCCTGGAAGGACATCCCCGCGACGTCCACGACCACGACAAGCCACGGTCGTCGAGTGACACGCACGCTCAAGACT
>JAENWO010000151.1 GCA_016649925.1 Actinomycetales bacterium | reverse complement strand
GTCCAAGACAAGAACGACGTCAACCTGTTCGCCGCCGAAGGTGTCGCCGTCCGCGAGACGATAATGGCGGCAGTGTTTGAACCCGAGTCGAAAAGATTCTTCCCGCCTTGAGAGTCGAAATACTGACCGATGGGTCAGTAGTGGTTACCGCTGTTTTTCGTTGATATTCCAGGGTTTTCTTGGGCCTCTCATTGCTGGACGTTTGTGGTAATTAGTGACCGCTTTTGGTTCTCGTGTTGCCCCAGTGTTGCCCGAGACGCGGGCTCGGCGACTGAACTGTTGGTGGGCGGTAGTCGAGGTTCCCATGCGAAGTGAGCAACGGTTTGAACCTGAACCCTCTGGACGCCGTCGACGGGGTGGAGACGGCTCCTTCAGGACTTGGATCGCCTTGGAGACCCTCGGGTTGACATGGGATCTCCTGACGAGGAGGCCTCCAGAGTATCGGAACGTCTTGGAACCGTTGCCGGTCGTTTCTGATGACTTTCTGATGACCGGATCAATTCCACTCTGCTAGCCGGCGATCCAGCCGAGCGCTTGGACTGGACGCACATCGGCTATCATCGTCATCATGGCTCAGCAGGGACACACCAAGGCCGCGGACACCGAGAAAGTGGCCGCCAGCCTGCTCAAGTTGGCGCGCATCGACAAGGGGCTCTCCCAGCGGGCGCTCGCCGCTGCCGCCGGTGTCCCGCACTCCACGGTCGCCAGGGTCGAATCGGGGACGATGCAGCCGACCCTTCCCCTGCTGTACAGAATTCTTGCCGCAGCCGACCTCGAGCCTCGCATCCGGCTGGAGGCATACGACGACCACGACGACGTCCTCGACGCCCTCGCTGCGAAGTTCCCCGAGAAGCGGAAGCAGATGGCGGGCGCACGCGACGAGATGCTCGTCGCACTGAAGGGTCCCCGACGACGCGCCGGCTGAGCCACCACCACTGGACGCTCCGGCCATCTTCGCGATCCTCGATGCGCACCGGGTCGAGTACGTCGTGGTCGGCGGATACGCCGCCCAGATCCACGGCTCCACCCGAGTCACCACCGACGTCGACGTCACCCCCGAACGTTCCGCGGCACAGGTGGTCGTAGACGGCCTCGAGCTCGTCTCCGAAATCGGGTTGCCCCACCCGGCGCCCGTGACCCGGATCCGCGACCGCGCGGCCCGGTTCCCGACCGCAGTGGCCAGTGGCCTACGCGGCGTGGGCTCGTCGCGACGACCGCAGCGTGCTCAGAGAGGCGACTCTGCCGGGATCATCCCGACAGGCTCGGCCGCTCGGAAGGCTCTTTCAGCGGACGGAGTTGTCTGAGAGACGATCATGCGCCCCACTGACCACTCTCGTCCGGATCCCGCGAAGCATGCCGTGCGACATCAGGTAGTCGGCCGGGACGATGAACACGTGGGCGGCGACGGTGAGCCACCACGGGGTCGTTCGCGCCCGCCAGCGGAAGCCCAGCCGGGTCGCGTTCTCGCCGACCGGTTCCAGGGTGAACACCCACGTCCAGTCCACACCGGCGATGCCGCGATGGCGCCACGAGATCGGCAGATGGCTCGTGGAGTGCAGGACCAGCCGCTCGGCCGGCCGCAGGTCAACGACGACGAACCCGCACTCGGTCTCGGGCGGGCCGTCCGGCACGAGATCCCCGACCCGCAGGTCCTGGAGGTGAGCCAGTACCCGATCGGCGCTGCCCCCGTTGGCGGGGAACAGCAGCAGGTCGACCCAGCGCGGCGTGTACCACCCGCCGCGACCCCAGCCCACCTGCACGAGCAACGGCCAAACCCCTGCCGGCGGTGCCGGAATGGTCACGGCATGCGTCGCCGAAACATTCGGTTCCGGCACGAGGTCGTCCCCGGGGAGTGGTCGCTGCAGCTCGGCGCAGGTCGCGCCGTAGGTGCGGCCCTGCCGGTAGGCAACGGCGTACGCGGCACCGAGCAGCGCGGCTACTCCCCCGATGTCCCGGGCCGCGCTGCCCATGCCCCTCCTACCGGTCGACCAGCTCGTGGTCGGGCTCGCCGCGCTGTAGCCGGAACGCCCGGCCGGTGACCTCGTCGGGGAGCAGCTCCAGGACCTCGTACTTGGGTGACGCGGCCACCCACGGCCGAAGCGGCAGGTCGTCGGCCCGGTGCTGCTCGTCCTCACCGAGTCGCCGCAGCCGCCCCCGGGCGACGACTGACCAGGCGGCCAGGTCGTCGTGCCAGTCGATCTCGAAGGCGACGTCCGAGCTCAGCGCCGCGGCGAGCAGCTTGTTCCCCGAGTCGGTGCGGAAGAGGTGCACCTCGTCGACTAGGCGGTAGGCGAGGCGACCGAACTCCTCGCCCTCCAGCAGCTCCCAGCACTCCTCGAGGGTGAGCGTGGAGACCGGCCCCTCGTCGTCCCGAGTCGTCATGTGGATCGGCCTCCTCGCATCGTCCTTCCCGGGATGGTCGCGAGGATGGCCGCAGCCGCACAGAGTCCTAGGTCCCGGGAGGCCCAGCACCTTCGGCAGGTTCGACGGGCGCGTGGACGCGAGCCGCCGACGGCGCCGACCACACCAGCCGGGTCCCCGAGTCGGGTCCCCGAGTCGGGTCCCGAGCTGACCTCGAAGGTCCCGCCCCTGGCCTGGGCCCGGCGGCGCATGTTGCCCAGGCCGCTCTCGGCGACGTCGGCCGGTAGGCCGCGGCCGTCGTCGGTCACGGTCAGCACGACCGAGTCGCCGGCCGCGAGCAGCACCTCGACCGAGGAGGCGTCCGCGTGCCGTCCGGCGTTCGACAGCGCCTCGCCGAGCACGGCCAGCACGTCGGGCGCCAGGTCCTCGTCGACCAGCGAGCGCACCGGCCCGTCGAATCGAAGCACGGGCCGGAACTTCAGGGTGCCCTCGGCCCGAACACGATCACGCCTCTCACTGAGGCGGAGCGGACCGGCAACGCATGGCAGCAGTACTTGCGCGATCCCGGCGACATCGTCATCGCTGCCACCCAGGGAGCGGGGTGCTTCGGTGCGGCGTACGAGTTCCTCTTCAACACCTCCTACCAGGTCCCGCTCGGCCGGGTCCCAGAGACCCATCGGTTCTCGGATCAGACCCTGATCACCACGTTGCCGACCTTCTGCCCGGTCTCGACGTATTCGTAGGCCTCGACTATCTGGTCGAGCGGGAGAACCCGGTCGACGACGGGCTTGAACTCGCCGGCTTCGATGAGCGCCTTGAGCCCTTCGACCATCTCCTGATCGTGCACGGGGATGGGGAAGACGACCTTCTTGCCCCGAAGCAGCGGCGTGACCAGGGCGAGGACGGGATTCTGGATCAGGGGACCCAGGTCGGTCGAGACGTAGATGCCGCCTGGCTTCAGCAGCCGCCTGCAGCGGCCGAAGGTGCTCTTCCCGACCGCGTCGATCACGACGTCATAGGACTGTTGGTCCCGGGTGAAATCCTCGGCTGTGTAGTCGATGACACGATCAGCACCCAGGCCACGCACCAACTCCAGGTTGGGGGTGTCGCAGACCGCGGTGACGTTGTCAGCGAGGTGCTTTAGCAGCTGGACGGCGGCGGAGCCGATCGCGCCGGTCGCACCGTAGACAAGCACGTCGTGCCCCGCCTCGACCCCTGTTGCCCTGATGAGCATGAGGGCATAGTGCGCACCCTCTGTGCTGGGAGCGGCCTCCTCGAAAGTGAGATGCGCCGGCATGGTCGTGAGCGACGCGTCCTGCGCGATCGTCAGGTACTCCGCATGTGCGCCAAGAGTCTCCTCGTCGTACCCGAACACACGGTCGCCGACCTCGAAGGCAGTGACGCCGCGGCCACGACCCTCGACAACACCCGCGAACTCGGTCCCGCCCACAGTCCTCCGCGGGCGGCGAAGGCCGGTGAAGAAGCGGACGATGAAGGGCTTCGCCGCGCGAAAGCCGCAGTCGGTGCGGTTGACCGTGGTCGCGTGGACCCGGACGAGCACTTCGTCATCCCGGGGTGTGGGCTTCTCGACCTCGCAGATGCGCACCACGCCCGGCGGCCCATACCTGATGTGGACTGCCGCCCTCATGTCGACGACCGTGACGAGCTCCCGGTCGTGATCTGCGAGCCGACGTTCACCGCGCTAGATCTCCTCGGGCACCATCTGGATCGCGCCGGAGGGGCACTCGGCCACGCAGATGCCGCAGCCCTTGCAGTAGTCGAGGTCGATGACGTACTCCTCGCCCGGCGTACCGAGCTTGAGGACCGCGTTGTCCGGGCAGACGCCGTAACAGTTGTCGCAACCGAAGCAGTTGCCGCACGACATGCACCGGCGGGCCTCCATCAGCGCGGTGGACTCGTCGAGGCCGAGCACAACCTCGTCGAAGGTCGACTCGCGGCGGGCCTTGTCCAGCAGCGGACGATGCGCGCGCGGAGCGTCGGTGTAGTACCACGTGTTCAACGTGTCGAAGGTGGCCAATGCCGGACGGTGTGCGGGCTCGGGGACTGCCCCGGACAGCCACGTGTCGATGTGCCGGGCGGCCCGTTTGCCGTGACCGACGGCCACGGTGACCGACCGTTCGTACGGCACCATGTCGCCGCCGGCGAAGATGCCGGGGCACCCGGTCATCATGTCCGGGCCGACCGTCACGACGCCGTCATCGACGACCAGACCCGACACCCCGTCGAGCAGGGTGAGGTCCGTCTCCTGGCCGAGGGCCAGGATGAGCGAGTCGGCGTCGAGGGTCTCGACCTCACCGGTGGGCTGCGGGAATCCGGACTCGTCCAGCTCCATCCGCTCCACGACCAGCGAGCCGGCGTCCACCTGCTTGATCGTCGTCAGCCACTTGAACAGCACGCCCTCGTCCTCGGCCTCGGCCAGCTCTGACTCGTGGGCGGGCATCCGGTCCTGGGTACGCCGGTAGACCACGATCGCCTCGGAGGCGCCCAGCCGCTTGGCCGTGCGGGCGGCATCCATGGCCGTGTTGCCGCCGCCGTACACGGCGACGCGGCGGCCGAGCAGCGGCTGCCCACCGGTCTCCAGGTCGTGCAGCATGCTGACCGCCTCGACCACGTGGGCCGCGGAGCCCGCCGGGATGTAGGCCCGCTTGCCGAGCTGGGCGCCCACGGCGAGGAACACCGCGTCGTACTCGTCCCGGAGCGCGTTCAGGTCGGTGACTTTGGCGTCCAGCTGCAGGGTGACGCCGAGGTCGAGGATGCGTTGCACCTCGGCGTCTAGCACGTCCCGAGGGAGGCGGTACTTCGGGATCCCGAACCGCATCATCCCGCCGGCCATCGGACCGGCCTCCTTGATCGCTACGGTGTGACCGCGCCGGGCCAGGTGGTACGCCGCGGACAGGCCGGACGGTCCGGCGCCGACGACCAGCACCCGCTTGCTGGTGGGCGGGACCTCGACCGAGACGGTCCAGCCTTGCCGGATCGCCTCGTCGCCGAGGAAGCGCTCGACGGAGTTGATCCCGACGGCCTCGTCGAGCTGGGCTCGGTTGCAGGCGGTCTCGCACGGGTGGTAGCAGACCCGGCCCATGATCGCGGGGAACGGGTTGTCGTCCATGATCGTGCGCCAGGCGTGCTCGTAGCCGTCGCCGCCTTCTTCGGCCTCGTAGAGCCAGGCCTGGATGTTCTCGCCGGCCGGGCAGCCGTCGTTGCACGGCGGCATCCGGTTCGTGTAGACGGCTCGCTCGGTGCGCCACGAGCCGGTCTTGTTGGCCCGGCTGGAGCCGATGTCGAGGGTGATCGCGAACGGCTTGTCCATCACTGGTCTCCTTCCGGGAGGAGCCCGAACCGCTCGATGTTGCGGTCGGCCCGCGCCTGTAGCCGCTCGACGATGTCGGGCCGCGGGTTGTCGCCGAACAGGTGGGCGTAGCGCTTCTGGGGCCGGAGGTACTCCTCGACGGGGACCTGCTTGCGGATCTTCGACACCTCGGTGACCTCCCCGCGTTCGGCCTCGAAGACCGGGAAGATGCCGGTCTCCTTGGCCAGGCGGGCGAGCTTGATCGTGTCGGCCGAGGCGGCGCCCCACCCGAGTGGACACGGCACGAACACATGCAGGTATCGGGCCCCGCGGAAGCTCATTGCCTTCTCCACCTTGTACTCGAGGTCGCGCAGCTCGGCGACGGTGGCAGTGGCGACGTACGGGATCTCGTGGGCCATCGCGATGAGCGGGACGTTCTTGCCCTGTCCGAACGCGTTGCCGGGCTCGGGCCCCAGCGCTTTCGTGTTCGCGGTCCGCGCGGCGGGCGGAGTCGCACCGGATCGCTGAACCCCGGTGTTCATGTAGCCCTCGTTGTCGTAGCAGACGAACAGCACGTCGTCGTTGCGCTCGAAGAGACCCGAAAGCGTGCCGAAGCCGATGTCGACGGTGCCCCCGTCGCCGGCCTGGCCGACGACCCGGATGTCCTCGCGGCCCTTGGCGCGCAGCGCGGCC
>JAENWO010000374.1 GCA_016649925.1 Actinomycetales bacterium | reverse complement strand
GCGGTGGACGCGGATCGCGCGTCCACCTCCCGGCGAGGGGTGCCTCAGGCGTCGGCGCGCGGGTGCCTCATGCTTCCCCGCGGCCGCGCCGGTAGGCGGGGGTGGCGAAGGCGAGGACGGCGAGCGCGGCGAGCATCGAACCGGCGATCACCGTCGCCATCGCGACCGCGTTGCCACCGAGCGCGCCGACGAGCGGGGCGACCAGGCCAGCGATGCCGGACTGGGAGGCGCCGATCACCGCGGCCGCGGCACCGGCCCGCTCCCCGTGCCGGCCCAGCGCGAGCGCGGAGGCGTTCGGGGGGACGAGGGAGTTGACCGCGAGCATCAGCCACAAGGGCACCAGAAGCCCGACGAGGCCGCCAAAGCCGGTGAGGGTGACGACCAAGAGGACGGCGGCGAGGCTCACCGACAGCGGCAGGGCGAGGCGCATGATCCGCTCCGGCGCGAACCTGCCCACGAGAGCGGCGTTCGCCTGGGCGCCGAGCACGAGGCCGATGCCGTTGATCGCGAACAGCAGGGAGAACTGGTGCTCGCTCAGGCCGTAGCCCTCGCGCAGCACGAACGGGGAGCCGGCTACGTAGGCGAACAGCGCGGCCATCGCCATGCCCGGCAGGAGGGCGAGCGCCATGAAGTGCCGGTCGTGCAGCAGGACACCGTAGGAGCCGAGCACCGCACGGGTGCTCGTGCTGCGCTTGTGCGCGGGCAGTGACTCCGGCAGGAAGCGCCACACGATCGCGAACAGGGCGACACCGAAGACGGCGAGGGCGGCGAACACTGCTCGCCAGCTCCAGATGCCGGCGAGGAGCCCGCCGACCGTCGGCGCCAGGAGCGGCGCGACCCCGATGACGAGCATCAGCCGCGAGAGCACCGCGGAGGCCTCGGCCCCGGTGAGCCGGTCTCGGATCATCGCGACGGCGACCACACCGGCGGCGGCGTTGCCGACGCCCTGGATCATGCGCAGCGCGATGAGCGGCGCGACGTCGATCGTGATCATGCACAGCAAGGAGGCGATGACGTGGACGACGATGCCGATCAGGACCGGCGCGCGGCGGCCGAACCGGTCCGAGAGCGGACCGATGAAGAGCTGGCCGAGGGCGCCCCCGATCAGCGTGCCCGTGATCGTGAACTGGACGGCCGAGGTCCCGGTGCCCAGGTCCGCCGCCACCTCGGGCAGCGAGGGCAGGTACATGTCGGTGGTCACCGCGCCGAGCGCGGCCATCGCGCCGAGCAGCAGGACGAACTTGAACGACGTGCGCGTGCGGACCGGCTTGGCGGGGACGACGTGCGCCTCCTGGGCGACGGGTGCGGCGGAGGAGGTCACGGCGGGCAGAGTCGCAGTATCAGAAGTCAACAGGGTTTCCCGGTGGAAGAACACGCTCGAGGGCGAAGGTGGATACCTCCATTTTCTCATCCGTCGAGGTCAAAAGTCGAATCGTTTCGGGTGTGATTCTGGCGACAGCCGATACGGACGCATCAAGTCGTTCCGGCGGCGGTGTCAGCCGTTCGCGGCAGCGGCGGCAGCCTTGGCCGCGCGCTTCGTCTCCCGCACCTGTCCAGTGAGAATCTTCACCGGGGGTCTTCCGGGATGCCGGATCACACGTTCCCTCGCTGACCTGCGGCGTCGCCGTTTGGGGTTCGTCTACTGAGACAGCCCGTGCGCTCGTGGACCCGCCACGAACTATCGGTGGAATCGGTAGGGACGGCCCAGTAGCAGAGCCGGGACGAGATGGGTCACCGTGCGAGGCGGATGTCGACATCTCGTTCCACGTAGCCCCACTCGGGGGTCGCGCGGAGTCGGTCCACGAGTTCCTCGAACGCGGGGGCGTCCTGGGGGCGTACTCGAACCAGGCGAGGAAGTCGAAGGGCTCGCCCAGGTCACGACCGTGGTACAGCTCGCGCGCGACTGCCGGCAGGTACTCCAACCCGATCGCGATGTGGTGGGAACTCTCCTCGAAGATTTCGCGACGCTCGTCCTGAACGAGCCGCCACCAAGCACCGGACTTGGTGATGGGAATGAGAGCCGCGTGGGTTGCTTCCGGCCGCGACGTCGAGGACGACGGCGTGCTGGCCACGGTCCGCGAGCTCGGCATCGGCTTCGTGCCGTACTCCCCGCTCGGGCGGGGTTTCCTCTCCGGCCGGATCCGCAGCATCGACGACTTCGACGCGGACGACCTCCGGCGCAGCTCGCCCCGCTTCCAGGGCGAGGACTTCGCCAGGAACCTGGAGGTGCTGGAGCAGGTGGTGGCCATCGCCGAGCGCATGGGCGTCACGCCCAGCCAGCTCGCCCTTGCCTGGGTGCTCGCCCAGGGCACGGACATCGTCCCGATCCCGGGCACCCGGCGGATCGCCAACCTGGAGGAGAACGCCGCAGCCGTGGACATCGCGCTCAGTGCTGACGACCTCGCCGCCATCGACCAGGTCGCCCCGGCCGGGGTCGCCGCCGGTGAGTGTTACGCGCCCGGCGGCATCCAGGCCGTCCACCGCTGAACCGTTGACCGCCCGACCCAGCGCGGCACCAGCGTCGAGTCCCTGCGCGCGATCAGCTACTCCCGCATGGGAGATCCCGACGTCGTTACCCTGGTCGACTCACCGACACCAACCGCGACCGCCTTGGCCTGCGCGGGGCTCTCGCCGCCTGCCGCTCCGGCGACACCGACGGTTACCGACTCATCGACAACATCACCGACCAGGTGCTGGGACCGTTCCACACGACATCCAGCCCGGACATCACCAAGGACGATGTCTTCTTCTACGTATACGGGCTGCTGCACTCATCCGGACTACTCCTCCTGGACTGCATCATGCCCAACCTGACCGACCCGGAATCCTTCATCCGCAAGGCAATTGGCTGGTGTCTGCCCCAGTGCGCCCACTCGGCTACCACGGCGGTCGACCGGGTTCGTCACGGCGTGGAAGAGCTCCCCCGGCTCTGGCCACTTTCGCGGGGAGAGGCCTTCAAACCCCTGGGCTGACGCGCGGTGCCAGCAGCGAGGCTCGCGCCCGCGGCATACCGCTGACACCGCGAACGTCAGGTCGTACGGCCAGCACCTGGTTCACCCCGATCCGGTTGCCCTCGAAGCTCAGCGCGGAGCCCGCCATGTACAACCGCCACACCCTGGCTCGGCCGGGGCTGGTGAGCGCAACAGCCCTGTCCCAGTTGGCTTCAAGGTTGGCCACCCATGCCCGCAACGTCAGGGCGTAGTGCTCTCGCAACGACTCGACATCACGCACCTCGAAACCGGCGTCCTCCAGCGCCTTCACCATCCCGGCCATCGGCTCGAGCTCCCCGTCGGGAAAGACGTAACGGTCGATGAGCGAGGTCCGCGAGAAGCCTCCGGGCGAGCCGGGACGGCGGGAGATCGCATGGTTGAGCAGCCGACCGCCGGGGCGCAGCAGCGCGAACAGGTCCGCGGAGTAGGTCG
>JAENWO010000503.1 GCA_016649925.1 Actinomycetales bacterium | reverse complement strand
GCGCCGACGGCGGACTTGGCCTTCGCGCCGACGGCGGACTTGGCCTTCGCGCCGACGGCGGAGCCGGTCCTTGCGTCGACGGCGGCCCCGTCCGGGACGGGTGCCGCGAGGCCGGGTCGTGGTTCGGATCCCGGTCCGGGTCCGGGTCCGGGACGGAAGAACAACGCGATGACGGTCGCCGCGGACGCGAACGACACCACGGAGAACAGGTAGGCGCCGACCAGCCCGGGCAGCCCGAGGGAGAAACCGAGCCGGTCCCCGACGGCGGTGAGGTTGGGCCCGGCTACGGAGCCGATCGTGGTGGACCAGATGACGATCGACATGATCTGCGCGCGGCTCGCGGGCGGGGCGTTGTCCGCGGCCGCGTACCGGGACTGCAGGTTGACGGCCTGGGCGACGCCGAACAGTCCGAGCCCGACGAGCAGCACGATCAGCTGCGACACGATCGCCGAGGTGATGATCAGCAGCGCACCGACGACGGCGATCGCGTAGCCCAGCGAGAGGGCCCACCTCCGTCCGCGCTTCGTGGCCATCCCCGCGAGCGGGACCGCGGCGACGGCCGCGCCGAGCACGCTGGCGGCCTGAGCGAGCCCGGCGACGGCCGTCCCGCCGAGCGTCTCGGCAAGCAGCCCGCCCACGGCCACGCCGGACGCGACGCCGACCCCGCCGAGCAGGTTGCTCGCGATGAGAACTCCGATGCTGCGACCATGGAACCGCGCCATCAGGAGACTGCCCCCAGATGTCCGGCGAAGTGGCACTCCGCTGCGTGACCGTTGCCCAGCTGGATCAACGGGGGCGCCACGAGGGCGCAGATCTCTTGGGCCATCGGGCACCGGGTCCGGAACCGGCAGCCGCTGGGCAGGTTGAGCGCCGTCGGCGGCTCCCCGCGCAGGACGACGCGCTCGCGGCGCATGGTCGGGTCCGGGACCGGTGACGCCGCCATCAGCGCCCTGGTGTAGGGGTGCTGCGGGTTCTCGAACACCTCATCGACATTGCCTATCTCCATCAACCGGCCAAGGTACATCACCCCGACCCGCTGGGCGACCTGGCGCACGATCGGCAGGCCGTGGGAGATGAACAGGTAGGTCGGCCCGAGGCGGTCCCGCAGGTCCATCAGGAGGTTCGTGATCTGCGCCTGGACGGAGACGTCGAGGGCGGAGACGGCCTCGTCGGCAAGGATCAGCTTCGGGTTCAGCGAGATCGCCCGAGCGATGCCGACACGCTGGCGCTGGCCACCGGAGAGGGCCCGAGGGCGGGCCTCCGCCCGGGACGGGTCGAGGCCGACCGAGCGCATCAGCTCGGCGACCCTGTCCTCGAGCGTGGAACCGCGCACGCCGTCGAAGACGCGCAGCGGCTCGCCGATGAACTCCAGGCTGGTGTCGGCCTCGATCGCGGCGACCTCGGTCTCCGGGACATTGCTGCCCGCCTGGACGGTGCCGTTGCGCACCGAGCCCATCCGCACGGTCGCGTCCGGGATGATCTGGAACGTGAGCGCCTCGAGGTAGGCCGCCCCGGTGTGCTCGGCGTTGCCCAGGCCCCAGGTGTAGTCCTCGTTGCGGACGAGCTCCACCCGGTCACCGGCGGTGTAGCTGGCGATCTCGAAGGGGCCGCTGCCGGTCGGGGCGAGGGTGTAGTCCGCCGGCGCGGCGGCGGCGGCCGCGGTCGGGGAGTTGATGCCCATGAACGGGGATGTGAGGTTGTTCAGGAAGGGCGCGTACGGCGTCGCCAGGGTGACCACCGCCGTCGTCTCGTCCGGCGCCTCGCAGGACGCGTCCGGGCCGATCAGGCCGATCGCGTAGATGGAGGCGGTCTCCGGGGCCTTGATGCGGTCGAGGTTGAAGCAGACCGCCTCGCCGTTGAACGGGGTGTCGTCGTGGAAGGTCACGTCGTCGCGGAGGGTGAACGTGTAGGTGAGACCGTCGTCGCTGACCTCCCACTCGGTTGCCAGCCACGGCTGGAGATCACGGTTCTCGTCGAGGTAGAGCAGGGAGTCGTAGACCTGACGGAGCACGCGTGCGTCCTGCGCCGCGGGTGTGATGTTGGGGTCGAAGCCGAGGAACGGCGAGTCGACGGCGAAGACGGCCGAGCCACCCTCCACCGCCTCGGCGCTCCCGGTACTGTCTTCGCTGGGCGTTCCGCCGCCACCCCCGTCGCCGCCGCCGCCGGAGCAGGCGCCGAGCGCCAGTGAGCCGATCGCGACCAGCGCCGCGGCGCGCACCGTCGTCTTACGCGTTGAAGACATGAATCCT
>JAENWO010000057.1 GCA_016649925.1 Actinomycetales bacterium | reverse complement strand
GCACAGCGTACAAGGCACGAGCACGGACCCCTTGACTGCCGGCCACCGCGCACAGGAACATGTCAGACATCAGATCCGGCGAGGGCCAGGAGCCACACGCGATGACGCTGGAGGACTCCGGCACACTCCCCCCGCCCCTGGTCGTGGCTGACGCCCGGGCCCGGGTTCGCCGCGCCCGGGACGCGGAGGGCCGCCGGACCGTGGTCCTGGACGACGACCCCACCGGCTCGCAGAGCGTCCACGGCGTCGACGTGGTGACGGTGCTGGACCCGGAGCAGTACCAGGCGGCGCTCGCCGAACCCGGCGCCACGTGCTTCGTGCTGACCAACACCCGCAGCCTGGCCGAGGACGACGCCGTCCGGCTCACCAGCCAGGTCACGGCCGACGTGCTGGCCCTGACCGAGCGGTGGGGGGCCCCTGTCGACCTCGTGAGCCGCAGCGACTCGACGCTGCGCGGCCACGTGCTCGCCGAGGTGGGGGCCGTCGTCGAGGCGCACCGGCGTCTCACCGGCGCGGACGTCGACGGGGTGCTGCTGGTCCCCGCCTTCCTGGAGGCCGGTCGCTTCACCGTCGGCGACGTGCACTACGCGACGGTCGAGGGCGTCCCCGTCCCAGTCGCCTCCACCGAGTTCGCCCGGGACGCCAGCTTCGCCTACGCCAGCTCCGACCTGCGGGAGTTCGTCGCCGAGAGGAGCGGCGGGCGCCTGCGTGCCGAGGACGTCTTCAGCCTCACGCTCGAGGACATCCGCCTCGGTGGCCCCGACCGGGTGGCGGAGGTCCTCGGGGCGGTGACCGGCGGCGCCTTCGTCGTGGTCAACGCCACCGACTACACCGACCTGGAGGTCGTCGTCCTCGGCCTGCTCGAGGCACGCCGCGCCGGCAGGTCGTTCGTCTACCGGACGGGGCCGTCATTCGTCCGCGCCCTGGCCGGCATCGAGCCCCACCCCCCGCTGACAACCGACGACATCTGGCCACAGGGCCGTCCCGGCGGCCACGGGCTGCTCGTCGTCAGCTCGCACGTGGGGCTCACCAGCGCCCAGGTGACGGCGGTCCAGGGACGCGCAAACCTGGTGCGGGTCGAGCTGTCCGTGCCAGCCCTGATCGACCCCACCCGGCGCGACGCCCACGTCGCCGAGGCCGCCGTGCGCGTGGTCGAGGCGCTCGCCGGCAGCGATGTCATGCTGCTGACCAGCCGCGACCTCGTGCGCGGTGACGACCCCGAGGCCAGCCTCGCCATCGCACGCACCGTCTCCGCGGGCGTCACCCGCGTGGTGCGGGAGGCGCTGACCGCCCGACCCACCTGGGTGGTGGCCAAGGGCGGGATCACCTCGCACGACGTCGCCGTCGAGGGCCTGGGCATCCGGCGAGCCACGGTGCTCGGGCAGCTCTTGACCGGCATGGTGTCGGTGTTGCTCCCCGTCGAGGCGACACCGGGCGCGGTGGGCGTGCCCTACGTCGTCTTCGCCGGCAACGTCGGCGACACCCAGACGCTGGCGCGCGTCGTCGATGTGATCGCCGGCAACCAGGACGACACCGATCCGGACGACGACCAGGAGGCGCGCGGATGACGCAGGTGGGATGGATCGGGCTGGGAGCGATGGGGTTGCCGATGGCCGCGCAGCTGCTGGAGGCGGGTCACCAGGTGACCGCGTACGACATCGACCCCGACGCCGTTGGGACCCTGGGTGGACGCGCGAGGAGCGCGTCGTCCGCGACCGAGGCCGCGGCCGGCGCCGACGTGCTGGCGGTCATGGTGGCCACCCCTGCACAGGTCGAGGACGTCCTCTTCGGCGACCAGGGCGCGGCCGGTGCGCTCGGCAAGGGTGCGGTCGTGCTCGTCATGGCCACCGTCGGGCCGGTCGCCGTGGCGGCGCTGGCGGCCCGGCTCGCGGAGCAGGGGGTCGACGTGGTCGACGCCCCCGTGTCTGGCGGCGTGGCACGCGCGACCACCGGTGACCTGCTGATGATGGTGAGCGGCCCGGAACCGGCGCTGACCACGGTCCGGCCACTGCTGGACGCGATGTCGAGCATGGCGCCGGTGGTGGGCGCGGCTCCGGGTGACGGCCAGAAGGTGAAGCTCGTCAACCAGCTGCTGTGCGGGGTGCACATCGCGGCCGCAGCCGAGGGCCTGGCCTACGCCGAGGCTCTCGGCCTGGACGCCGAGGCGTGCTGGGAGGTCGTCCGGCACGGTGCCGCGGCCTCGTTCATGCTCGACGACCGCGGCGACCGCATGGTCCACGGCGCCGGCGACGAGGTCCGCAGCGCGCTCGACATCTTCGTCAAGGACATGGGTCTCGTGCTGGCCGCGGCCCGTGACAACGTCTACCCCGCGCCGCTCGCATCGGTCGCGGAGCAGCTGTACCTGACCGGCCGTCGCGCCGGCCTGGGCGCCTCGGACGACTCCCGGCTCATCGAGGTGCTGCGCGGCGAGCGCTGACGCCTGCTCAGCGGTTGCCGAGCGCGACCTCCGCTCAGCGGTTGTACAGGGGTGCCGCACCCCGCAGTCGTGCCCACACCACGTCGCAGGCGTCCTCGACGTCCCGCGGCAGCGCCGGTCCCCGCGCGGCCTCGATGTTGACCGCCAGCTGGTCGGGGTGGGAGGCGCCGAGCAGCACGCCGCCCACCAGCGGGCGAGCCAGCAGCCAGCGGAACGCGAGCTCGATCAGCGTCAGGCCGGCACCCGAGGCCACCTGCTGCAGCGCGGCGACCGCCTCGAACTGCGCCTGGTTCCAGTAGCGCTCGCGGTACATCTCACCGAGGTCCTCGGCGAACCGCGTGCCAGCCTGGGGCCGGCCAGGGTCGCCGTGCTTGCCGGTGAGCAGCCCACCGGCGAGGGGGTTGTAGACGATGTTGAAGACGTCGTACCGCTGCGAGAACGCGGCGTACTCGTCCTCCAGACGGCGCGCCAGCAGGTTGTACATCGGTTGGCAGACGTGGACGCCCGGCCAGCCCCGCCGGTCGGCGAGGCCGCGGATCTCCGCCACCTGCCACGCCGCGTAGTTCGAGAGCCCCACGTGTCGCACCTTGCCGGCTGCGACGGCGTCCTGCATCGCCTCCATCGACTCCTCCACGGGGGCCTGCGGATCGGGGGAGTGCAGGTAGTACAGGTCCAGGTAGTCGGTCCCCAGCCGCTTCAGGGTGGCGTCCAGCGCCTTCTCGATCGCCGGACGCCGCAGCCCGCGGTCGTCCGCACCCGGCCCCATCGGGTTGAAGACCTTGCTCGCGACGAGCACCTCCGAGCGGAACGGCCCGACGACCTCGCCGAGGATCCGCTCGGACTCCCCCTTGTTGTAGGCGTTCGCGGTGTCGAACATGGTGATGCCGGCGTCGCGGCACTGCTCCACCATCCGTGCGGCCGCCGCCCGGTCCACCCGGGCGCCGAACGTCATCGTGCCGAGGACGAGCGGCGCGACGCGCAGGTCGGTGCCGGGTACGTCACGCAGGGCCAGGTCCATGGGTTGCTCCTCGTGTCCTCAGGGGGTGAGCTGTCCGCCGTTGACCTCGAGCACCTGGCCCGTGACGTAGCCGCTCATGGCCGGCGACGCGAGGAACAGCACGGCACCGACGCACTCGTCGGGCCCTCCGGGTCGGCCCATCGGGATGGCCCCGACCATCGCGTCCATCTGCGCGTCCGCCGTGTGCCGGTCGTGGAAGGGCGTGGTGATGATGCCGGGCGCCACGGCGTTGACCCGGATCCCCTCCGGCGCGAGCTCCTTGGCAAGGCCCCGCGTGAAGGTGCTGACCGCCCCCTTCGCCGTGGCGTACACGACGGACCCGCCGCCTCCCCCGGTACGCGCCGCAACCGAGGTGACGTTGACGATCGACCCCGACCCCTGACGCCGCATCACCGGGATGGTCCGCCGGCTCATCGCGAAGACCGACGTCATGTTGACGTCCATCACGCGGTGGAAGTCCTCGTCGGACAGCTCGGCCACGGCGGACCGGCGCACCAGGTCACCGGCGTTGTTGACGAGCACGTCGATGCGCCCGTGCCGGGAGACGACGCCGTCCACCAGGTCCGCCGCAGCGGCCGTGTCCGCGAGGTCGGCGGTCACGGCGGACGCCGACCCGCCGGCCTCGGAGATGTCGTCCACGACCTGCTCAGCGCCGACACGGTTGCGGTTGTAGTGCACCACCACCTGCGCGCCGCGGCTCGCAAACCCTTGCGCCACAGCCGCACCGATGCCGCTGCTGACCCCTGTCACCAGGACGACCTGGTCGGTGAAGTCGAGCATCACATCACCGCGCCGAGCTGCCACGGGACGAACTCCTCCTGTCCGAAGCCCAGCTCCTCGCTCAGCGTCTTGCGGCCCGACGCCGTCTCCAGGATGAGCTCGAACAGCTTCTGCCCGACCTCCTGCACGGAGGCCTCACCGTCGATGATGACCCCGCAGTTGAGGTCCATGTCACCGGACATCCGCTCGTACATCTCGGTGTTCGTCGCCAGCTTCAGGCTGGGGGTGGGCTTGCAGCCCAGCACCGAGCCGCGGCCGGTGGTGAAGCACATCATCGTGGCGCCGCCGGCCACGATGCCGGTGACCGAGACCGGGTCGTAGCCCGGGGTGTCCATGAACGTGAAGCCCTTGGCGGTCACCCTCTCTGCGTACTGGTACACGCCGGTCAGGTTCGTCGTCCCGCCCTTGGCCACGGCACCGAGCGACTTCTCCAGGATCGTGGTCAGGCCACCGGTCTTGTTGCCGGGCGACGGGTTGTTGTCCATCGACCCGTTGTTGTCGGCGGTGTACTTCTCCCACCACCTGATGAGGTCGACGAGCGTGTCGCCGACCTCCTGACTCACGGCGCGTCGGGTCAGCAGGTGCTCTGCCCCGTAGATCTCCGGTGTCTCGCCGAGGACTGCGGTCCCACCATGGCGCACCAGCAGGTCGACCGCGGCACCCAGCGCGGGGTTCGCGGTGATGCCGGAGTACGCGTCCGAGCCGCCGCAGTTCAGGCCGAGCACGAGGTCGCTCACGGGAACCGTCGTGCGGCTCACCCGGTTCGCCACGGGAAGCATCTCGCGGATGGCCCCGA
The DNA here is from genome assembly GCA_016649925.1 of Actinomycetales bacterium. Taxonomy (GTDB): domain Bacteria; phylum Actinomycetota; class Actinomycetes; order Actinomycetales; family Beutenbergiaceae; genus JAENWO01. Next base: position 5,572 of record JAENWO010000057.1, on the reverse strand, counting down.
CGCCGGCGCGGACGGTGGCGGCAGTGCCGCCCTGCTCCTGGATCGTCATCGTCTTGGTGAGCTTGGTGCTGTCGAGGGTCCACTTCTCCGCGAGGCTGGACACCTGGTTCACCTCACAGCCGAGCCCCAGCAGGAGGAAGCCGGCGAAGTTGGGGTGCTCGGCGTAGCCGGTCAGGGTGCGCTGCAGGACGTCGAAACCCTCCCCCTCGCTCGCCATGCCGCACCCCGCGCCGTGAACGAGCGCGACGACGCCGTCGACGTTCTCGAAGTCGTCGAGCAGCCCCGGTGAGCGGAACTGGTCGGCGATCAGCTTGGCGGTGGTCGCCGAGCAGTTCACCGACGTGAGGATGCCGATGTAGTTGCGCGTGGCCACCCTGCCGTCGGCTCGGACGATGCCCTGGAAGGTCGCACGCTCGCTCTCGGGCACCATCGGAGTCTTGACGACGTCCGCGCCGAAGGCGTAGTCGCGGTCGAAGGCCTTGAACTCGACGTTGTGGGTGTGCACGTGGTCGCCCGGCTCGATGGGGACGGTCGCGAACCCGATGATCTGGTTGTACTTGCGGACCGGCTCCCCCACGGCGACCGGGGCGACCGCGACCTTGTGCCCCCGGGGCACGGCCGTGCGCACGGTGAGCCCACCGGCGGACGTCCCCTCCCCGAGGTCGCGGGAGGCGACCACGACGTTGTCCGAGGCGTGCAGCTGCACGCCGATCTCGTCGAAGGACGGTGCCATGCTGATCAGCTCTTTCCGGTGGTGGAGGCCAGGGTCGGTCAGTCCCGGGACTGCAGCTGCCCGTCGTCGTCGAAGTGCATCGGGGTCGCCTCGCCGGTGATCTCGAGGCTCGGATCGGCCAGGACCTGGTCGCGGAGGGATTCCGACACCAGGAGGTTCTCCAGGTCGAGGGTGTTGCGCATGCGGACGAGCGAGACCTGGTCGAGGTCGGCCCGCCCGCACGTGAGGATGGCTGCGGCCACGGTGCTGCGATCGGTGGCCATCGCCATCGGCACCTGGCCGCGCTGTGGGCCACCGAGGCCCGAGGTCATCGCGTTGATGTAGGTGCTGCGCAGGTCCAGCTTCTCGAGGATGCGGAACGGGATGAAGTCGGCCAGGCCCAGCCCCACAGCGTTGCCGTGGGAGGCGTCGCTGATGTCCAGCACCGCGATGTTGGTGATGCGCGGGCGGTCGAACTCCGCGCTGCCGCGGATCATCATGCGTCCGATCACGTTGGTGTCCATGCCGCAACCCGACATGTTCTTGCCCATCACGTCGATGACCGCGACGTCGATGTCGTCGAAGGGCAGGGTCGCCATCAGGAGCTTGGCCTCCGCGAGCAGCTCGGCCTCGACCGGCCCGCCGATGTCCTGCGCGCCGACCAGCTCGACCTTGGCCGCCCGGTCGTAGGCGTTCTCGATGATCGCGAGGCCGCCCAGGACCTTGCCGGTCTCGACGATCCGGCGGGCCACCTGCGGGATCCAGACGCCCAGATTGGCCGGGCCGTAGAGGTGCACGCCCTCGGCGCCGCGCTGCTTCCCGAGCCCGATCGCGACGATCTTGGCGAGCCCGCTCTCGATCTCGCCCTTGAAGTCCGTGTGGGCCTTGACGCGGTTGACGGCCAGGATGCCGTCCGCCTTGGCGGCGTTGGCGTCGAGGTGCACCGCCGGCCCGTCGGGCAGCCGGTCCAGCTCGATCGTCTCCATCGTCGCGTGGATGGGCATGCCGAGCGTCTCCTCGGTCATGCCGAGGTCGGCGAGCATCTGCACCTGTCCCTCGGCGGTGGCCCCACCGTGCGAGCCCATCGCCGGCACCACGAACGGGTCGGCCCCGAGTGAGCGCAGCCACTGCCCTGCGGCACGCACGACCGCGGGCTTGTCGTGGATCCCCCGGCTCCCGGCCGTGATCGCCACGCTCATCCCGGGGGTGACCCGGGAGCGCAGCGGCTCCAGGGCCCGCACCGTCGCCTCGGCGACGTCGTCGAGGCGCGGCGCGTCAACGTTCTGCCGGATGGGAATCATCCGCGGGAAGGGGGCGTCGAAGGACAGGCTCCGGACGGCCTCGAAGGGGCCGAGATCCATGCTGCCGTGCGGCGTCATGGGGTCTCCAAACCTGTCGTCGGATGCCGGCCGCTCACGAGCGGGCGGCGGTGCGGGCCTGCGCCATCGCCGCCCCGACCGTGACGGCCTCCACGAGGCTGTCGTGACCGGCTCGTCCGGTCCCGGCGATGTCGAAGGCCGTGCCGTGGTCGACGCTCGTGCGGACGATCGGCAGACCGATCGTCGCGTTGACCCCGGTCTCGAAGCCGAGGACCTTCACGGCGATGTGGCCCTGGTCGTGGAACATCGCGATCGCGACGTCGAAGTCGCCGGCGACGGCCCTCCCGAACAGCGTGTCCGCCGGCCACGGGCCCGTCGCGTCGATGCCCTCGCTCACGGCCTGCTCGATCGCGGGGGTGATGACCCGCGCCTCCTCGTCCCCGAAGAGGCCGCCCTCGCCTGCATGCGGATTGAGGCCGGCGACGCCGACGGACGGAGTGTCGATCCCCATGTCGCGCAGGGCGCGGTCGGCGAGCCGGATCGTCGTCAGGACGCGCTCGGTCGTGACACGATCGAGCATCTGCCGGATGCCGACGTGCGTGGTGACGTGCACGACGCGGAGCTTGAGCGCGGTCAACATCATCGCGAAGTCCCGCGTCCCGGTGAGCTCCGCGAGGATCTCGGTGTGCCCCGGGTAAGGGTGCCCGGCGAGCGCGATGGCCTCCTTGTTCAGAGGCGCGGTGACGATGCCGTCGATGTCGTCCGAGAGCGCGAGCTCGACGGCCCGCTCGACGCCCTCGAAGGCGATCTGCCCCGCCTCGGCCGAGAGCCTGCCGACGGGGACGGCGACGTCGGACGGGACGGGGAGCACGTCGAGGGTCCCCGGCTCGAACCGCGCCTCCCTGGGGTGGGACACCTCGTGCAGGGCGGGAGCGTCCGGGACCACTTTGGCCGCGGACCGCAGGGCCTCGAGGCTGCCGATCGCGAGCAGCCGCGCGACGCCTACCCGCGGGTCGCGGGCCGCCATCAGGGTGATCTCGGGACCAATGCCGGCCGGGTCGCCGACCGTCAAACCCAGCAAGGGCTTCATGCGCAGTCCTCCAGTGCCTCGGCGGCGCGGCACAGCGAGTCCTGTGAACCGAAGCCGCCCGATTTGGTGACCACCGGGATCCGCCGGTCACCGACCACCATCTCACCGAGGGGTAGGCCCTCGGCCACCTCCGACAGGAGGCGGAGCTCGCGAGCGCCCAGGGCGGTCGCCACGGCGAGCGCCGTCGCGCCCCCGGTCAGCACGAGCCCGACCGACGGGGCGGCGTCCACAACGGCCCGCACGACGCGCGCCAGGTCCTCGGCGAGCGCCGCAGCCTGGCGACTGTCGGGCTCCACCTCGCCGACGACGTCGCACGTCAGCACGACCCGCCGGCCGCCGTGCAGCGCGGTGGTGGCGGCGTCGACCGGCGACGGCGTCGACGAGCCGACCACGACGAGCTGAGCCCCGGCAGCGAGGAGCGTGGACACCTGCCCGCGCGTGGCCGCGTGCGCCGTCCCGACCACGAGCAGCACGCCGGTCACCCTGGCGCGGGGACCCCGACGCGGAGGCGGCGTGTGCACGAGCACGTCGGCGAGGGCGCTGGCCAGGCCACCCGAGCCGACCGCGACGGCGCCGTCGTCGAGAATGCGGCGCGCGGTCTCCACGAGGCCGTCGTGGCTCTCGGCATCCACCACGCGGACGCCGTCCGGGAAGTGGTCGTCGATCCTGGCGACCGTCGTCTCGCCGTGGACGACGAGGGCTCCCTCGCGGACGATCCGGCCCTGGGCGGGGAAGGCGGGTGTGGCGACGGCGTCGGCGCTGCCCCACGCGTCCAGCGCCACGGAGACGTCGGCGCGCACCCGGCCGCGCAGGGTGGAGTCGATCTTCAGGAACAGCATCTCGGGACCCCAGGCCCGGACGCGGGAGACCGCGGCCCGCATCCGCTCGGCGGCCTCGGGTGCGGGACGCCAGCGGTTGTCGGTGACCAGGGCGAGCACCTCGACGTCCTGCGGCGTGGTGTCGGACAGTGCGACCGAGACGTCGAGACCGCGGGAGGCGAAGGGCGCCGCTGCGTCAGCGGCGCCGGTCAGGTCGTCGGCGAGGACGGCCAGACGGCGACGGACGGCGGCGGGACCGGGAGCCAGAGCCACTGCTACCGATGACCTCCGTTCGACAGGGTGCGGGCTACCCGCCGAGGCTAGGCGGGAGCGCGTACCACTGTCAACGATTCATCTGATATCAGCGGAGTTGCGTCGGCGCACGACGCTGTCCAGCCCGAGACGCCTACCGCGGAGCGGCGGGAAGGCGCAGCCCGGTGAGGCCGCTGTCGACGGTGAGCGCCGTCCCGGTCGTGGCCCCCGCCGACGGGCTGGCGAGGTAGGCGATGGCCCCGAAGACCTCGTCGGCGCTCACGAGGCGGCCGGAGGGCTGGCGCGCCTCCAGCGCCGCCCGCTCCTGTGCGGGCCTCTCCGACTGGGCGAGCAGGCGCTGAACCCACGGCGTGTCCGCCGTCCCGGCGTTGACGCAGCACACCCGCACCCCGTCGGCGAGGTGGTCGGCGGCCATCGCCCGCGTCAGCGCGAGGACGGCCCCCTTGCTCGCCGAGTACAGGGCGCGGCGGGGCAGGCCGACGGTGGCGGCGGCCGAGCACGTGTTGATCACCGCGGCGGCGCGGGAGCGGCGCAGGTAGGGCAGGGCGGCGCGGGTCCCGGAGACGATCCCCAGCACGTTGACCTCGAGCACCCGCCGCCACTCGTCCAGGTCGTTCTCCTCCACCGTGCCCACGGCACCCACGCCGGCGTTGTTGACCAGGACGTCGAGCGAGCCGCCGGTCGAGGCCGCCTCGTCCACGGCTGCACGCAGTGCGTCCTCGTCGGTCACGTCGGCCGCCAGGTGGTGCACACCCTGCGCGGGACCGGCATCCCCGGCCTGGCGGTCGACGGCGAAGACGACGGCACCGCGCCGGGCGAGCAGGGCGGCGCGGTGCCGATCCCGGAGGCGCCACCGGTGACGACCGCCACCAGCCCTGCGAAGTTCCTCATCCGGCGACCCCCTGCGCCCAGACCGCTCCGTGCGGGTAGGTGTGCGCCTCCAGTGAGGCGGCGTGCATCCTGGCGCCGGTGCCCGGTGCCGTGGGCGCCATGTACCTGGCGCGTCGCAGCCGCACCGGGTCCTGGAAGTGCTCGTGCAGGTGGTCGACGTACTCGATCCACCGCCCCCGGAGCGGGCGGGCCAGGCCGACGAAGTCGAACATCGCCAGGTGCTGGACGAGCTCGCAGAGCCCGACGCCACCGGCGTGCGGAGCGACCGGGACGTCGTGCTGGGCAGCCAGTAGCAGGATCGCGAGGTTCTCGTTGACGCCGCCGACGCGCGTGGCGTCGATCTGGCAGACGTCGATGGCTCCAGCGGACAGCAACTGCTTGAACATCACCCGGTTCTGCACGTGCTCGCCGGTCGCCACCCGGACCGGGGTCACCGCCTGGCGCACCGCGAGGTGGCCCAGCACGTCGT
>JAENWO010000492.1 GCA_016649925.1 Actinomycetales bacterium | reverse complement strand
GGAAGTAGCCCAGGACCAGCAGGACGATTCCTAAGACGATCACGTCGGACCTCCGTTTCGGAGCGGGCCAAGGGGGACCCGCCTTCGCGTTCCGATCATAGCCAAGCGGCGACGTTGCGCTCGTCGAGCCGAGGGGCTGGCGGACGCGATGTGCGGCTTCGGTACGGTGGCAGGGTGACCACGCGGCGCCAGCCAGTTCGGGCCGACGGTCGGCGCAACCGCCAGGCACTTCTCGCCGCGGCTCGGGACGTGTTCGCCCGGCAGGGGCTCGACGCCCCGCTCGACGCGGTCGCGCGCGCGGCCGGTGTCGACCGGGCGACCCTGTACCGGAACTTCGGCTCGCGTGAGGAACTGATCAGGGCAAGCTTCGACGAGGCCCTGGAGGGCCTGGCTGCGTTCCTCCGCGAGCACGCCGACGACGACGGGGCCTTCGTCGCCGCCATCGAGCGGACCGCGCTCCGGCAACGTCAGGACCTGGGTCTGATCGACCTGCTGACCGCTCGCGGATCCGATCTGGGGCCGTTGCGCGCACCCATCGCGCAGTTCCTCGACCTGATGCGCGAACCCCTACGGCGAGGGCAGGCGGCGGGGTTGGTGCGTCCCGACCTCGCGGTCGACGACCTCCTGCCGATCCTGCTCATGCTGCTGGCCGCCGTGCGGTGGGGTGGTCCGCCGCAGCAGGAGCGCACGCTCGCCCTGGTCCTCGACGCGATGTCACCGCGCTGAGGACCTGCGATCGGTTGCGCTATAGCCCCTGCGTTGCGCCCTGGTAGGTGGGCATGTGGGCGAGGATGCCGCCGTCGACGGCGAGGTTCGTCCCGGTGATGTACCGCGACTCGTCCGAGGCCAGGTAGACCGCGGCGTAGGCGATGTCGTCGGGCGCGCCGAGGAACTGGACGAGGTTGTTCGCCAGGTACAGGTGGCGCAGCTGATCCGGGAGCGTCTCCTCGGCCTCCTCGGTCATGATCAGTCCTGGGGAGATCGAGTTGCACCGGATGCCGTCGCGGCCGTGCTGCGTGGCGATGTACTTGGTCAGGGTCAGCAGCGCGCCCTTGACCGAGCCGTAGCCGGACGACCAGATGTCCCCGAGGCTGGCCGCTCCGGAGGCCGTGACGATGATCGAACCGCTGCCGGTCGCCTTCATGTGCGGGACGACGGCCTGGGTGAGGTAGACGACGCTGTTCAGGTTCGTCCTGACGTCGAAGTCGAGCGCCTCCGGGGTCAGGTCCATCACCGAGACGTCGGAGTGGTGGCGGCCGCCGGCGTTGTTGTACAGGACGTCGACCGCGCCGTAGGTGTCGATCGTGAACGCCACGAGGGCCTCGACCTGCTCCTTGTCGGTGAGGTCGGCCACGAAGTGCGAGAGCTCGCCACCGGCCGCGCAGACCTCCTCCTCGAGCTTGACCAGCCCGTCTCCCCGCAGATCGGCGGCGACCACCTTGGCGCCTTCACGAGCGAACATGCGGGCGCCGGCGTAGCCGATCCCGCGCGCGGCACCGGTGATGATCGCGACCTTGTTGTCGAGCCTGGCCATGTACGTTCCTCTCGAAGAGATCCACTACCCGCGCGGAGCGAGCGGCTCCGTAACCGCACGCTACTGAGCGTTTAGGCGGGATGAGGGGGCCCAAGGGCCCGGCGAGACGTCCCCGGTGGACGGTCACGCCGAGCGACGTCCGGGGCCCGCCCGGAGTGTGGCGGGTGGACCCGGAGGCGATCTGGAAGCCGTTCACCGGGCGCCCGGACCTCCTGTCGCCGTTCGACCGGCCGGTGCACGACCGGGCTCGCGCCCTTGAGCTGTTCGACTTCGAGCGGACGCTCGAGATGTACAAGGCCGCGGCCAAGCGTCGCTGGGGCCACGTCGCACTGCCGGTCCTGCACCACGAGATCGGCGAGCTCGTGTCCTGGCTCGGCCGCAGGGCGCGCTGAGGTCCGTCCGCCGCTCCCGGTCCACCCGTGCGCGTTCCCAGGCCGGGCCCGGGTCGACCGCAACCAGGAGGTGGCGGCAGCGCTGTGGGCGAGGTCATCGATCGCCTCCGCAGGACCCTTCCGTTCTCGCCCCGCCCGAGGTCTTCGGCGCAGCAGGGGCGTTGTCCAGCGCGCCGCCCGTGGCTTCGGCCCGCAGCGCGCCACGTGCCAACCGCCGCGTGCCGGTCCAGGCCGCGAGCAGCACGCCAACGGCGATGAGCACGTCCCCGACGCTGAAGACGTTCGCCAGCGGCAGGGGGTCGGGCCACGCGAACACGTCACCGAGCCATGGCAGTACGGGGTGGTCCACGACGGCGGAGTTGGTGAACCCGGAGTCGACGCTGATGCCGGCCGCCGAGGACGC
>JAENWO010000540.1 GCA_016649925.1 Actinomycetales bacterium | reverse complement strand
GCTCGGTGGTGCAGCTCGGTGGTGCAGCTCGGTGGTGCAGCTCGGTGGTGCAGCTCGGCGGTGCAGCTCAGCGGTGCAGCTCAGCGGATCGTGCCGAGCCGGCGGAGCAGGTCCGCAGGGTTGGCAGCAAGCTGACGGATCTCGGCGATCTCGGGGAACTGCGCGAGGATGTCGGCCTGCTTCTGGGCCGCGCCCGCACCGACGCCGCGGATCGCGTCACGGACGGCGTCCGCGATCTGACGGTCGCCCGTGTGATGCACCCAACGCTCGTCCAGCTGGATCCCGGTGATGTTCGGACCGCTCGTCGTGACGGTGACCGCACGGTCCGGCGTCGACACCGCGGAGGCCTGCGTGCCGACCAGCAGCAGCATCTGCTTCATGCTGTCCACCTGGGAGTGCGCGCTGCGGACCAGGTCCAGCATCCGATGGGCCTCCTCGACGGCGTCCGGCGAGCTGGGGTGACCGGGCTCGGTGTCGGCGAGGCCGGGGAGCGGCAGGAGTTCCTCCGGAACGCTCCGGCCGGGGACGTCCTCGGCCTCCTTCACGGCGTCCGCCCATTCGGCCATGCGGGAGCTGGTGGCCGCCTGCAGCGCTGTGACGATGGCCGAGCCAAGCCCGTCCTCGCCGAGCGCGTCCCGCCAGTCGGGATCGAGCGTGACGGCCTCGACGTCTCCCGACGGCGACAGGGTCACCTCGACGAGCCCCTCGTCATCACTGCCCGAGATCCGGTGCGCCGCACCGGCGTCCCCCGCCTGGGTGAAGGCCCGGAGGCGCTCGACGTTACGTCGTAGCTCCTCGAAGCCCGCGACAGCGTTCCCTTGCTCGGTGACCACGCCAGTCCTCCTCAGATGTCCGTTGCTGGGACGGTATGCGGAGCGGCTACCGGCGTCGAGGGGCAGATCTCCCCATCCGGGCGAGCAGCATGACGATGCAGAGGAACGCGGCGCCGCCCAGCAACCACCACATGACGAGCTGACGGGCCGGGATCATCGGGTCCGACGTCTCGCTCAGGTCGATCGCGGACGTGGCCGCCGGAGGAGGATCCGCGCGTTCGAACACCGGGGACTGGGGCCCGGGCGCCGAGCCGTCGTCGACGAAGATGAGGGCCTCGTACGGCTGGATGATCCCCCACCCCACTTGGTCGTCGCGCTCCCACGGCTGCGTGCGGGACGCAGTCACCATCAACCGGTGCGCCCACTGGGCGGGAGCCTCGTGCGGGTAGCGGGCGGCGACGAGGGCGGCGGCACCGCTGACGTACGCGGTTGCCCAGCTGGTGGACGGGGCGGATCCGTCGAACCGGCAGTCGCCGCCGCCGGCGAACGCGGACAGGACGTCCTGGCCGGGGGCAGCAACATCGACGTACTCGCCGCGCACCGCCGTCCCGGGCACCCAGGTGCCGTCGAGGCCCACGCCGGTGACCGCGAGCACCCCGGGGTAGGCCGCGGGATAACGGGGCACGTCGGCCTGCACCTCGGAGGTCCCCAGGTTCCCGACGCTCGCCACGACGAGCGCCCCGTTCGTCGTGGCGGCGTCGACGGCCGCGTGCAGCTCGGGGAGGTCCGCGGTGGTGGACATCGAGACGTTGATGATGCGGGCGCCGTTCTCCGCAGCCCACCGGATACCGGCGGCGATCCTCTCGGGGCTGTCCGCGACGCCGTCGCGCTCGGACTGCTCGTCCTCGCCGTAGAACACGCGGGCCACGAGCAACGAGGCGGCCGGCGCTACGCCCACCAAGCCCGAACCGTCGACCCGCCGGGCCGCGATGATCCCTCCGGTCGTCGTGCCGTGGCCGTAAGCGTCCACCGTGGCGGGCTCCTGGGGGCGGACGACGTTGACACCGCCGGTGACGGCGTCCCTCAGGTGCGCGTTCGCCGTGTTGACGCCGGAGTCCACGACGGCGACGACGACGC
>JAENWO010000554.1 GCA_016649925.1 Actinomycetales bacterium | reverse complement strand
TCGGCCGTCCTGTCCCGGGCGGCGGCGACATCGTCCCGCACGGCCGCGACGTCGTCGCGGGTAGCTGCGACGTCGTCGCGCACATCGGCGACCCCGTCACGCACGTCCCCGACGTCGTCCCGCTCATCCCCGCTGTGGTCGCGCACGTTCGCCACGGTGTCGCGGATGTCCGCCACCCCTTCGCGGCTGTTGGCCAGCACGTCGCGCTCGTCGGCCGCCCGGCCCCGTCCGGTCGTCCCTCCGGGTCCCATCACGCCATCGCCGGCGGCGACCTCTCCGCGGGGTTCGACCCGATCCGGCACGCGCTGGTCGAGCCATGCAGTGAGCACCTCGAGCTCGACCGGGCGGCTGATCAGGAAGCCCTGAGCGAAGTCGCAGCCCATCTGGCGCAGGATCGCGAGCTGGTCGGGTGTCTCGACGCCCTCGGCCACCGCCTGGATCCCGATGCTGTGCGCCAACGCGATCGTCGAGGCGACGATCGCAGTGTCCGCGGAGTCCGAACCCAGGCCGACGATGAAGGACCGGTCGATCTTGATGCGGTCCACCGGGAAGTGCTTGAGGTACAGCAACGAGGAGTACCCGGTGCCGAAGTCGTCCAGGTCGAGGCCGACCTCGAGCGCCTTGATGGCTTCCAGGGTGGCGGTGGCCGCGCCGAGATCGTAGGTCAGGGCCGTCTCGGTCACCTCGACGACGATCGCCGACGGCGCGCACCCGCTGTCCGTGATCGCGTGCCGGAGCATGTCGACGAGGCCGGGATCGCTCAGCTGTCGGGCGGAGAGGTTGATGCTCACCACGCCCGGCCCGTCCGCACGCTGGGCAAGATCGGCCGCCGCAGCACAGGCGTGCCGCGCCACCCAGGCGCCCAGCAGCACGATCTGCCCGGTGCGCTCGGCCATCTCGATGAAGGACACCGGGCCGAGCAGGCCGACGCCGGGCCGCTCCCACCGGACCAGCGCCTCCACGCCGACCACCGCGTTGGTCGCCAGCTCGATGATGGGCTGGAAATGGAGCCGCAGCTCGTCGTTCTCGATCCCGCGGTGGAGGTCGTTCGCCAACCGGAAGGCACCGGTGGAGCTCGTCCGGTGGGCGGGGAGGTACCACAGGGCGCGATCGCGCCCGGACTCCTTCGCCACCCGCAGCGCGTCCATCGCGGCGGCGAGCAGGTCGAGGTCCGGCGCGAGCGTGCTCGTGACCATGCCCGAGCTGACGGTCAGCCACAGCCGGTCGCCCCCCAGGACGAAGGGCTCGTCGAGTGCTGCGGAGACCCGCACGCTCAGCTCGTCCAGTGCCGCCACCGGGTCCACCGCATCGGTGATCCACACGAAGGAGTCGGCCTGCCACCGCCCCACGTCGCCGGAATCGCCGGCCGTGACCAGCCGCTGGGCGAGATCCCGGAGCACGTCGTCCCCGGCGTCCGGCCCGTAGGCCTCGTTGACCAGGGCGAACCCGTCGACGTCCACGACGGCGACGCCGCGGGTCAGCCCGGGCGGGATCGGTTCGGCGAGGCGCCGCAGGAGGTGGCGCCGACCCGGCAACGCGGTCAGCTCGTCCCATTCCAGGGCGCCGAGCTGCGGCGTCGTGCCACCGGTGGTGCCGCCGCTCGTCTGCTCGGCCGCGACCTCGGCGCTGTGGACGGGCGCGGCGTCCGGCACCTGCCGTAGCGGGTCCTTCCGGATGATGGCGACCGCCCCGGCGAAGGCGCCGCCGGCACGGATCGACGCGACATGCGTGGTGACATGGACCGAC
>JAENWO010000445.1 GCA_016649925.1 Actinomycetales bacterium | reverse complement strand
GCCTACGTCTACGGGTCGTGGGCGGCGCGATGGCACGGCGAGGTGGGCCCGGCGCCCGGCGACGTCGACGTCCTGGTGGTCGGCACGCCCGACCGGGACGCGGTCTACGACGCCCTCGAAGGGATCGACTCGGCCCTGGGCCGCGAGGTGAACGTCACGTTCGTCACGCCCGAGCGATGGGCCGCGGGCGACGAGACCTTCCTGACCGCGCTGCGCGACCGTCCGCTGGTTCGACTCGGGCTCGAGGACCGAGGGGGCGCTCGCTGACGTTCTCTTCGCCGACTCTGGAGGTTGACCCCAAAGTTGCTGCGCTTCGATTCGAGGGTGCAGAACGCAGCAACATCACTCGGCGGGCACCGTTCCCTTCCCGCCAGCAGTTCGATGACCGGCTCGACATGTCCATCGCGGGCTGACGGCGCGTGGCTCCGATCGTGGCCTCCCCACAACACGCCGCACACCTCCACCGTCTACGCACTCCGACGCCGCCCCGCCCGCACGCCCGGCCACGATCGGACCATGTCCCCGCGGCAGGCGATCTGGCTGGCCCTCCACTGGTTGACCATCACCACGGGCTTGATCGTCCTCGCGCTCTTCGGGTTCTTGACGTCGATGGGCCACATGGGTATGCGCACCGTCTTCCCGACGGCGCCGGTCTACGGCCTCGTCACACAGCGCCTCTACGACCCCGCACACCTGTGGCGGCACATCGGCCTGATCGGCCTGGGCGTCCTGCTGGTCGCCGGGCTTCCTTGTGTGCGCCGGCCGTCCTCCGGCGCACCCGAGGGCTCGTCCCGGGTGTTCGGTGGCATCGCGCTCGCCGCTGCGGCGACCTTCGGCGTGGCCTTCGCCAACATCTTCTACTTCACGGACTCCACTGACGTCTGTGTCCGCGCGGGCTGCTGGCCACTGCCAGCCCAGTCCGCGGCCGCGATCCTCCCTGCTCTCCTGACGGCGGCCGCAATGGTCACGCTCGCCGTGCGATGGCGACAGACGCCGTGGTGGGTGCGGTGGATCGCCCCTCCCCTCCGCTGCTGTGGCTCGGACTTGCAGGTCTCCAGATGGCCGCCTGGGACCATGTCGTGCTGCCATACCTCATAGCCACGACGACATGAGCAGGGCTGCCGCACCGTCCGATACGGCAGCGGTCATCCCATTCGGGACTGCTGAGGGTTTGGGCGACACCTGATCTGTCGCGCGCCGACCGAAGGCTCCCGATCTCGGCGACCACGAACGCCGATGGCCCTCCGGAAGGGCGCGTTGACCGAGTCCTACAGGTGCCGCCGCACCTCGTCGGCGAAGCGTGGGACGCCGGCGCGCGCGAGCTGGACGAGGACCGCGTCGACGGTCATGTCGGGCCGCGAGTAGTCGGCGCTCTGTGTCCGAAGGGCGTGCAGCGTGAGACCCGGGTAGAGGTCGATCTGGTCGAGCAGGAAGTCGTCAGGGTGCACGGCGCTGATGTCGTACGGGTCGGTGCTCGCGGGCGGGAAGTCGCTCAGGTTGAAGGTGACGAGCACCTCAGCGTTGGCGCGCACGGCGGCCGCGAGCACGTGACGATCCTTGGGATCACAGGTCATCGAGGCGATGAGCGGTTCGTAGCCGTCGACCATCGCCTCAGGGAACGCCCGGCGCATCTGGGCGATACGGCGCTCGACGTGTTCGGCGAGGAGCCCGCGCGAAACCAGGTTGCGGCTGAGCTCCTCGAGGATTCCTGCCGACCACAAAGGCCGGAACGCCTCGGCTTCCGCCAGCCGCAGGACGGTGTCGCAGAGGTAAGCCCCGAACAGGACGTTGGTGTCCAGGAGGACGGGGAAGGCCACGCCGCGCGCCTATCGGGCGACGGGTGTGGGGTCGAGGTCGTACATGCCGGCGGCCTCGCCCTCGCGGACCATCTCCGACAGCGCAGCACGGCGGTCATCCCGGGAGCGGCCCTGGTAGACGAGCAGGTCGGCGAGCATGACGCGGCGATGACGGCCACGCATCTCGTGCGGGATCAGCCCGTCGGTCAGCAGTCGGACGAGTGTGGGGCGGGACATCCCCAGGAAGTCGGCCGCCTCCTGGGTGGTGAGCATCGTGTTGTGCGGGGCGATCGTCACGCCTTGGCCGCTGGCCATCGCGGTGACCACCTGGCGCAGTGCCTCGTAGACAGGGCTCGGGATCTCGACGCGGTGCCCGTCGGCATCCACCAGGGCGGGCGAGAGTCGCGGCACCGCGATCCCCTTGGCGTCAAGGACCGCGACGAAGTCGACGATCTCGGCCAGGTCCCCCGACTCCGGCATGTACGTGCTCGCACCCGCGCCACCCGATCGCGACACCATGACGCACCTCCTATTCGAAAAAAGTGTAAGCGGAGCAGTGGGCGGCGCGCCAGAGCTGGGGATCATGGATGTACCGCCCGTCGACGAGCGCCCGAGCCCGCGTCGTCAGGCTCGCGCTCTCATTTGGCGAAAGATATCCTGCGTCATATGAGAACGTCAGCGCCGGCGCTGATCCCAATCTTCCGGTCGAGCTTGCAGGCCCGGCTGCTCCTGCGTGTGCTCACCGACGACGAGCCGCGCACGATCACCGACCTCGCCCGCCTGCTCGACGCCCCCGAGCCCACCGTCTACCGGGAGGTCCGTCGGCTGATGGACGCCGACCTGGTGACCGGCACGCGCATCGGCCGGTCCGTCGTCGTGCGCCCCGCCGACGACAATCCCGCCACCGTTCCCCT
>JAENWO010000510.1 GCA_016649925.1 Actinomycetales bacterium | reverse complement strand
TCGGCGGTCTGCTCGTCCGGGCGGGTGTCGAACTTGGGTGACCAGTTTCGCGCACCGCCTCCGTGCCCGGACGGCGAAGGCCGGGGCTACACCGGGCTGGGTGTGCGCTGCGGCGTCGCGGTGCGGACCTCGATCAGCGGGCGGATCAGGTCGACGATCTGCGATGAGGGTGAGATCCCGAGATCGGTGCTCAGGCGGCGGTGGAAGCTGCGGTAGACCCGCACGGCGTCCACGTGGTTGCCGAACATCAGGTGCACCCGGATGAGTGCGCGGTGGGCGCTCTCGCGCAACGGCTCGATCGACGCGGCGGTCATCGCCGCGTGCAGCGCGCCGTCGGCGTCCCCCCGGGCGATCAGCAGGTCGGTGAGCGACTCCAGGGCACGGAGCCGCACCTGGTGCAGCCGCTCCCGCTCATCGATCACCCAGTCGTCGTACCACCCCGGCAGCAGGTCCCCACTGGTGAGCACCACCATGGCCGCCTTCCGGTCCGGGAGCTCGCCGAGGGCGATCTGGTCCGCGAGGTCGATGAGGTCGAGGACGTCCACCCGGACCGACCGGTCCAGGCGGACGAGCGCGTGCTCGTCGGCGATGAGGCCCTGGCAGCGGTGCTGGACCCGCCACAGGGCGGCGCGCAGGTTCCCCAGCGCGCGGGTCTCGTCGCTCTCGGGCCAGAGGAGTCCCGCCAGGTAGCTGCGGGGGCGTCCGTCCTGCAGGGCGAGGACGCTGAGGAGCCGGCGTTCGCGGGAGGCGACGTCAGGGACCGCGTCGTCTCGCATGAGCTGCCAACCACCGAACAACCGGATGGCCCACTGCGGGCCTGCTCCGGGGACGACACCCTGGAACTGCATGTGTGGTTCCCCCCCATCACGTCTGCCCCGGGATGGAGCGGGATGCCCGGCGGCGTCCGACTCGTCCCACCCGGTGATGTCGATGAGTTCGTGAACCACGGTCCTAGCCGGGCCGGGCGTCGTCAAGACGAATGTGTGCGAGGACGCTGAAATCACCCATCTGACGCGGCTCGGTCACCCGCTCCGCACCCCTGTTTCACCCCTGTTTCACCCGTTCTCGCCCGAACGTGGGCCATCACGCGACGCTCACGTTCGGGTAACAACGGCCGGTGCTGAATGGGCGACGTCCCACCAGCACCTACCCCGACGGAAGGGGGTGAACATCATGTACGAACTCTCCATGAGCGAGATCGACAGCCAGTCAACTGAGTTGCTGCCGTCGAGGGAGACCCTCTTCTTCAACTTCAACTACGCGAACGTGTGGGCCAGGTGGTGATCGCGCGGACTCGGACCCTCCAGGCGGACAACTCCTCCCAGGCCATCAACACGGAGTGCGTGCGGTGCACGTCCAACTCCGCCACATACCAGTTCGTGCTCGTCAGCGACCGTGGGCGTGAGCTGTCGCAGCGGGGACGGGCGCTGGTGCGTGCCGTCGAGCTGGAGATGACGGCGCTCCTCGCCTCCCTCGACGACCCACCGGCCAACCCCGCAGCCCGCACGGCACAGGCGCCGGCGGACAACACGTCGGTGACGGCCGACAACACGTCGGTGACGGCCGCGCTGGAGGACGGGGGCAACCGGATCGTGGCCATCCTCGAGACCGAGTTCGGGGCGTCGGTGACGAGCGAGCTGGACGTCAGCACCGGCTGAGGGCCCCCGTCCAGGGGTCACCAGATCCGCCCCCGCGCACGGCGACGACGCCGTTCCCGGGGGCGGACCTGCGCCCCATGGAGCAGAGGAGGGTGCGTCGTCGGTCGCGCGTGGAGCGCGCTCGGCCTGCGCCGTGGGGGCTGTCTCTCTCGGGCGTGGAGCGCGATCGGCCTAGGCGATGGGAGCCGCTGCGGCCGTGGTGCCTCATGTCGATGTGCTCGGCGTGACGGTGATCGCGTGCGTCACGTATTTTGCTCACGAAGCCTGCTCACGAAGCCTGCTCACGAAGCCTGCTCGCGAAGCCTGCTCGCGGAGGGCGAGGGTCTTGTCCTTCGCGGAGTCGATCAGGGCGTGCTGGATGCGGTTGATGGTGCGGGTCAGTTCGGCGGGTTGGTACGTTCGTAGATCACCTGCAGGTCGTGGCTCTGTTCGTCGGAGAGGATGCCGGCATCGACCGGCCGGCGGTGCGGGGTGAGGGGCTCGTCGTAGACGCGGGTGTTGCGCCCGGCGTTGGTGGTCCTCCAGCCG
>JAENWO010000473.1 GCA_016649925.1 Actinomycetales bacterium | reverse complement strand
GCGCTGCCTCCGGCTCGAGCGGGTCCGGCTCGAGCGGGTCCGGTTCGAGCGGGTCCGGCTCGAGCGGGTCCGGTTCGGGGCGGGCGCTCGCCTGGGCCACGGCGGCCAGCTCTGCCAGGCGTGCTCGCTTGGCCTCGCGCGCGGAGAGGCGGGTGTTGCTCGGACGGCGTGGGGCGACCCGCTGGGCGCCGACCATGCCGGATACCACGACGTCGCGGCGGTCGAGGCCGAGGGCGCGGGCCAGGCCGAGGGCGACGAACGGGAGAGCGACGTGGGCGATGACCGATCCGAGGCGGCCGTGGCCGAGCCCGAGGAGCAGGGCCGGCCCGAGCGCCCAGATGAAGGCCGCCCAGGCACGCAGCATCATCGACCGGGTCGCCGCGCCGGCCGCGAACCATCCCGTCAGGGCCGCGAGCGGCATGGCGAGAACGAGCAGGAGCGCGATCGTCACCTGCATCCCCGCACCGACGGAGCCGCCGGTGAGAAGGGAGAGGAGGCCGAGGACGCCGAGGAACGGGTCGGGCGGGCCGGCTGCCCCGTCACCCGTGGCGACCCACGGCGAGAGGGCTGCGCGCCAGATGCCGCCGAACGTGGAGTCGACCGGGAGCAGCGCACCGCCGGTCAGCGCACCGGAGAACGCCGCGGGTGCGATCGTGAGCAGGCTGAGCACGCTCACGACGAGCAGGATGGCGCCCAGGGTCAGCCGACGCCGGGTGGCGACAGCGGCGCGCTCGGCCATCTCCAGCTCGCTCGGGGCACGGGCGGCCCGCCGCTCGGCCGCGACCTGGAGGCGGAGGTCGCGGCGCACGCGGTACACGTCCCTCCAGGACGCCTGGAGTGGACGCAGGCGCCGGTTGGACATGGTCCGGGTCGCCGCGGCTCGCCGTCGGGCCCGCAGGACTGCGCCGGTACGCACGAGCGCCCCGAGCGGGGCCCAGAACTCCTCGGCCGCGAGCCCGATCTCCTTGGTGGCGACCCGCCACAGCGCGCGGATCGGCGAGGAGAGGATGGCGGCGATCGCGATCAAGGGCACCGCGAGGGCCGGGACCTGCGTCATCCGGGCGTGCAGGATCGCCTCGCGTCGGGCCCGGAAGGTGCGCCGGGGATCGGGAGCGAGGGCCGCGCGGGTGCGGGAGCCGTCGGCCTCACGGAGACCGAAGTAGCCGGCGCGGGCGTGCCGCACCACGGCGGTGGGAACCACGACGACGCGGTGCCCGGCGAGGCGCGCCCGGCGGGAGAGGTCGCGACCGTCGAGGAAGGGGCCGAGCACCGGGTCGGGACCGCCGAGCTCGTCCCACACGTGCGCGTCGACGAGCATGCCCGCGGTGCCGACGGCGTAGACGTCCTCGCGGCCGTCGTGCTGGCCCTGGTCGATCTCACCGTCCTCGATGCCGGTGAAACGCTGGCCGTCGGGGGTGTTACGCACGCCCACGGAGATCAGTCGGTCCGGAACGTCCCAGTCCACCTGTTTCGCACCCGCGATGGCGATGGAGCGGCCCACCTCGACGGTGCGCGCGAGCTCGGCGAGGGCAGCGGGCTCGGGGGCGGCGTCGTCGTGGAGGAGCCACAGCCAACGGCCGGCCGGTTGCTGAGGCGGGGAATCGCCGTCGGGCGCGGCCTCGCCGTCGGGTGCGGTCCTCTCGGACGGTGAGCCCCGATCCGCGAGGGCGCGGCGGACGGCGTCACCGAACGTCGTCGAGCCGGAGGCACCGACCAGGCGCACGAGGTGGGCGCCGATCCCGGCATCGCGCACCAACCCGTCGAACGTGGCGGCTGTCGCGGGCGTTGCCGCGCTGAGGCTGACGAGCAGGATCTCGTCGGGCTGGTGGGTCTGGGCGGCCAGGGCCGCGAGGGTGGTGGGAAGGTATGGAGAGTCGGCAGCGCTCACCACGACGGCGGTGACCGAGGACGCGGCGGCGGTGACCTGACTCATGCAGTCATGGGGACGGGTACGGGCCCTCAGATGGCGCGGCGCTTGAGCTTGCGGCGCTCCCGCTCGGACAGGCCGCCCCAGATGCCGAACCGCTCGTCGTTGGCGAGCGCGTACTCGAGGCACTCCGCGCGGACCTCGCACGAGGTGCACACGCGCTTGGCCTCACGGGTGGAGCCGCCCTTCTCGGGGAAGAACGCCTCGGGGTCGGTCTGCGCGCACAGGGCGCGCTCCTGCCAGCCGAGGACTCCCTCGTCCTCGCCGGGGTCGACCAGCCCGAACCGCACGGGTGGGATCGAGAGGGGGGCAGGCTGGGGCGCGCCGGAGGTGAGTGGTCCTTCTCCCAGGATGTTCCACACAGGCTTCCCCAATCGTCAAGAGCGCGTCCGAGCGACGCTGCTGGTGTCGGTCCGTAGGTAAATTACACGCGTGTTATCCACCGGAAGTCAAGCCCGGACGTGATATTGGGGATGCGGAGATGTGACCAAGGCCACTCCCTTACGCTTGGGGCCATGCCCAGCGCCCGCAGCATCGCCGAGATCGTCGCCTCGATGCAAGCCGTCGACCCCACCAGCCCGCGGCTGACGTGGTACGGG
>JAENWO010000508.1 GCA_016649925.1 Actinomycetales bacterium | reverse complement strand
ACCCTTGAGGTAGTCGATCCGGAACCCGCGCGGGTCGTTCTGGAAGAACAGCGTCCCGATGTTCCGGAAGCCGAGGGCCCAGTACAGGTCGGCGGTGGCGGCCAGGTCGCGGACGGTGACCCCCACGTGGTCGAAGCGCGGGCGCGACGGCGTCGCCGTCGCGCGCTCGGCCGCCACGCCGTCCCGGTCCACGATGTCGTGGTACTGGAGCTGGCCCTCGACGATCTCGAGCACCGTGCCGTCGGGGTCGAAGAAGAAGGCGATCCGGACCTCGCCGACCGCGTCGACCGGCTCGAGGTGGAACGGAACCCCAGCGGCCCTCAGCTCTGCCGCGAGGAGGTCGACCTTCGCCACCTTGAAGCCCAGGTGCCGGAAGCCGAGGTACTGGTCGTCCTCGTGCCAGGTGGACGGCACCGCGCCGTCCACCCGCCGGAGCTCGATCGTCGCGGTCACGAAGTCGAGCACGGCGCCGTCGGTCGTCGCCTCCCCGACCGGCTTCCCGCCGAGGAGGCGCGTGTAGAAGTCGGCGGATCGGGCGACATCCGAGACGTTGATCAAGACGTTGTGGATTGCCATGGCTCAGATCGCACTCCCAGCTCGTGTGGTGCTCGGTCCCGCCGGCGGTGCCGACGGTCCGACGGTGAGGGACTTGCTCGTGGTCGACGCGGACCGTGCTCGCGAATCCGGCCGGCCCCCGCCCGACAGGCGCCCCCTGCACCGGCCCCGTCACCGTGGTTCAGCGCGCCTTCGCTCTGTAGTAACACTACATGCGGCCGTTCGCCACCGTCAACACGCCCGCCCGGACGCGGCACCCGGCCGTCAGGCGGTGCCCGCCAGCCAGTCGCCGCCGCCGTTCTCCGTCACGGCGATGAAGATGTCCTCACGGCGGACCCCGCAGGCCGAGAGGTTCTCCGACACGGCCGTGTACATCGCCGCCTTCGTGGCGTCGTCGTACCCGCGGGTCATCAGCATCTCGATGTACAGCACCTGCTCGCGCCGGATGCCACCCGGCCAGGTGGGGTCGGCCTTGAGCTCGCCGGCGCCGTGCCGATGGACGATCTGGAAGAGGTCCTGCACCGGCACGCCGAGCGAGCGGACCAGCGCGGCCTGCGTCGCCTCGCAGATCGCGTCACGGGACTCGTCGGAGATGGTGTCGCTCAGGTGGAACTTGACAAAGGGCATCGTGCGTCTGCTCTCGCTGGTCGGGACGTGGGGTGGCGGTGCGGTCGTTCAGGAGGCCCAGGGCTGCCGCGTGGTGCGCACGGTCGCCGCGGCGGCGAGGGACTCGTCCATCGCCAGCGCGAGCATGTGGTCCTGGCACCCGTCCGCGAGGGGGTAGGGCGCCGGGCCGCCGTCGTGCACCCAGACGCCCATCCGCTCGAGCACGGAGGCGACGGCGATCTCGTCGTCGGCCAGCCGGCCGCCCTGCCAGGCGTTGCGGTACACCACGTCACCCTCGAACGTGATGTGGTCCAGGTCGAAGCCCTCGAAGTTCATGTCGACGCCCAGCTGGCGACGCACGAGGTCGGACTCCAGCACGGTGAGCTCGTCCCGCACGTGCACGACGTGATCGGTGACCAGCTCGCCGAGGCTGCCGCGGATGAGGATGCGGTTGCTGCGCAGCTCGTTGTGCCACTGGTTGTCGGTGAAGTCGTACAGCCCGGTCCGACCGTCCCCGAAGTCGAAGTGCGACAGGAGATTCCACGCGGGCAGCGGCGTGAGGTCCTTGGTCCACCCGTCCCGGCTGATCGGGCTGGCGAGCGGGAACTCGCTGTGGTGCGCCGTCACGGCGGCGTCCTCGAAGCCCACGCCGAGCATCGTGCGCATCAGCGCGATCGCGTGGTACTGGTGCGTCGAGGCGACCTGGACGTTGCTGACCGTGCCGAGGAGCCCGTTCTTGATGAGCTGGATCCGGGCCGCGTGCCCCGGGTACAGCGGGTACTGCTCGGCGACCTGGACGAGTCCCGACCCACCGACCTGGGACCACAGCTCCAGCAGGCCCGGGACGTCGGCGGCCGGGGGCGTCTCGCTCAGGACGGGGATGTCGGCGGCCACGGCCTCCCGGATCACCTGCGGCGTCGCCGACCACGGCACCGCGGCGACCACGAAGTCAGGACGGTCGCCCGTGATCGCATCCCTGATGGTGCGCACGGACGGCATGCCCCACTGCCTCTCGGCCGCCAGGCCCGCCTCGGCCGTCGGGGT
>JAENWO010000542.1 GCA_016649925.1 Actinomycetales bacterium | reverse complement strand
GTTCTTCGCGAGGATCGTGATGCCCTTCTCGCGCTCCAGATCCATCGAGTCGAGCACGCGCGTGGCCACGTCCTGGCCGACGCGAAAGGCGCCCGATTGCCAAAGCATGGCGTCGACCAGCGTCGTCTTGCCGTGGTCGACGTGCGCGACGATCGCGACGTTGCGCAGGTCGGTGCGCACAGGCATGGGGTACTCGTCTCGACGAGAGGGGTGGGAGCGCGCGCCGATTCCTCGGGCGCACGGACCGATTTTACTGCACCTTGCCGCGACGGCGCGTCAGCCCCGGCCCCGGCCCCATTTCCGACGCCCGATGGTGCGTGCCTCGTGCTCCGCCGCGATCCCGGCCTCCGTCTCCTCGACATCGGACCGGTCCACCGGTGACGCGGCCGCGTGGACACCGAGCCGCACGGCCTCCTCCTCGAAGAGCCGGTCGCGCGTCTCTCGGCGGATCCGCTGCTCGGCCGGGTCCGGCACGGGCACGGCGGCGATGAGTCGCCGGGTGTAGTCGTCCGTGGGGTGGCGCAGGATCTGGTCGCGTGAACCCTGCTCGACGAGCTTGCCGTTGTGCATCACCGCGATCCGGCTGGACAGGATCTCCACCACCGCCAGGTCGTGGCTGATGAACAGGCACGCGAAGCCGTGCTCGCGCTGGAGCTCCTGGAACAGGCTCAACACCTTGGCCTGGACGGACACGTCGAGGGCGGAGGTCGGCTCGTCCGCGACGAGCAGTTTGGGGTTGAGCGCGAGCGCCCGGGCGACGCCCACCCGCTGTCGCTGACCACCGGACAGCTCGTGCGGGTACCTGTTGCGCATGCTGCGCTCCAGGTGGACCTGGTCCAGCAGGTCCTCGACCCGCCGGTGGAGCTCTGCCCCGCGGGCGAGCTTGCGCAGCAGCAGGGGTTCACCGATCGACTGGCCGACCGGCAGGCGGGGGTTGAGCGACGAGCCCGGGTCCTGGAAGACGATGGAGACGTTGCGGCGCAGCTCGCGCAGCGTCCGCGGATCGATGTCGCCCATCTCGTTGCCGGCGATGCGCAGCGAACCCGCGGTGACCGGCAGCAGGCCGACGACCGCTCGGCCGACCGTCGTCTTGCCGGAGCCCGACTCCCCGACGAGCCCGACCACCTCGCCACGGCCGACGGCCAGGTCGATGCCGTCGACGGCCCGGAACGCGGGGATCCGGCCGCGGCCCGGGTACTCGATGACCAGGTCCGTGGCCTCCATGGCGAGGGTGACGCCCGCATCGGCCGCCGCCTCGGGTGCTGCCGTGCGCGGGCTCGTCGTGACGGGCGCTCGGTCACCGGCCGCCTCGGTCCCGGCAACGGTCGTGGCGTCGCCACCCACTGTCGCACCCAGGTGCGGCACGGCCGCCAACAGCTGCTTGGTGTACGGGTGCTGCGGCCGGTTGAAGATCTCGTCGGCCGTGCCCGCCTCGACGATCCGGCCGTCCTTCATCACGATCACCCGGTCGGCCAGGTCGGCGATCACGCCCATGTCGTGGGTGATCAGGATGATCCCGGAGTCGATCCGGCTACGCAGGTCGCGCAGGAGCTTGAGGATCTCCGCCTGCACGGTCACGTCCAGGGCCGTGGTGGGCTCGTCGGCGATCAGCAGCTTGGGGTCGCAGGCCAGCGCCTGGGCGATCATCGCGCGCTGCCGCTGGCCGCCCGACAGCTGGTGCGGGTACTTGTCGATCGACGTCTCGGGGTCGGGGATGTCAACCAGGCGGAGCAGCTCCAGGGCCCGCTCACGCGCCTTGTGCGGGCCCATGTCCGAGTGCGCGCGCAGGGTCTCGACGATCTGGAAGCCGACCGTGTAGACCGGGTTCAGTGCGGTCATCGGCTCCTGGAAAATGACGGCGACGTCGTTGCCGCGCACGTGCGACAGCTGCTTGTGGG
>JAENWO010000536.1 GCA_016649925.1 Actinomycetales bacterium | reverse complement strand
GCCGTGGTGGGTGACCGCGAGCGCGGCGGCTGCGTTCGCGAACGCCGCTGACACCACCAGGTCCTGGCCCGCGGCCAGCCGCGCGCCGCGGTTCCCGCAGAACGTGTCGACGGTGCCGATCGTGTCGCCGGTGCCGATCGTGTCGCCGGTGCCGATCGTGTCGCCGGTGCCGATCGTGTCGCCGGTGCCGATCGTGTCGACGGCCTCGACTCTGACCCGCCGGCCGGGCCGATAGACTTGCCGACGAGTACAAGGTCGTACGTCGTCAACCAGTTGGTGAGGCACGGAGTTGTTCACGGAAGTCTCCTCCGGACCCTCGCGTCCGGAAATCATGCAAACCACCGCCGCGTTCACTGGGTCCCGCGGGGAGCAACGTCTCCAGCCGCTGCTGGAACGCGTCCTCGAGCACGTGGCCACCGAGGACCTGGCCGAGCGGGAGCCTCGCGACCTCGTCGGTGCGGTCCGGTCCCTGCGGCAGCTCGCGGAGCACCGCGGGCCCGCGCAGTCGCTGGTGCGGGTCTTCGTCCCCACGCTCAAGGACGACGGGTGGAGGAGCCGCCGCTCGATCGTCCAGATCTGCACCGACGACATGCCCTTCCTCGTGGACTCCGTCACCGCCGAGCTCGCCGAGCAGAGCAGGACGGTGCACCTGATCGTCCACCCGCAGCTGGCAGTCCGGCGGGCCGGGGACGGCACCCTGGCGGAGGTCCTCGCCGAACGCCCCCCGACGACGTCGGGCACCGTCGAGTCCTGGATGCACCTGGAGATCGACCGCTTGCCGAACGAGTTGACCCGCAAGGCGCTCGCCGAGCGGCTGGAACGCGTCCTGCGGGACGTGCGCAGCTCCGTCGAGGACTGGGCGCCGATGCGAGAGGCCTGCGCGCAGATCGCGCGAGGCCTGGGCGAGGGTATCCCGCCGACGGTGGACCCGGCCGAGCTCGAGCCCGCTCGCCAGTTCCTCACCTGGCTGTCGGACGACCACTTCACGTTCCTCGGGTACCGCGAGTACGCCCTGGACTCCGTCGACGGGGAGGACGTCCTGCGCTCGGTGCCCGGCACCGGCCTGGGCATCCTGCGCGAGGACCCGGGCGCGGAGCCCGGCTACTCCCGCTTACGTCCCGAGGCCCGGGCGGGCGCCCGCGAACCGCGGCTGCTGACCATCACCAAGGCGAACTCCAGGGCGACCGTGCACCGGCCGGTCTACCTCGACTACATCGGCGTCCGCACGTTCGACGCCACCGGCAACGTCACCGGAGAGCGTCGCTTCCTCGGGATGTTCACGTCCGCCGCCTACGCGGAGTCCGTGCACCGCCTCCCCATCGTCGCCGAGAAGGTGCGCACCGTCCTGGAGCGCAGCGGCTTCTCCGCCCAGAGCCACTCCGGCAAGGACCTGCTCGGCGTGCTCGAGGCGTACCCGCGCGACGAGCTGTTCCAGACCGACGTCGACCTGCTGGGCGCCGTCGCCTCGGACGTCCTCTACCTGCAGGAACGACGCAAGGCGAAGCTGTTCCTGCGCAAGGATGAGTTCGGGCGCTTCGTCTCCGCCCTCGTCTACATCCCCCGCGACCGGTACAACACCTCGGTCCGGCTGCGCATGGAGGCCATCCTGCGGGAGGCCTACGGCGCCGAGCACGTGGACTACACCACCCGGGTTGCCGAGTCGGCCCTCGCCCAGCTCCACTTCGTGGCCCGGGTGCCGCGCGGCGCCTCGATCCCCGACGTCGACACCGCCGCGCTCCAACGCCGCCTGCTCGAGGCCACCCGCACCTGGGAGGAGAGGCTCGCCGACGCCGTCCACGCGGAGCACGCGGAGCACGCGGAGCACGCGGGGCACGCGGAGCACGCGGGGCACGCCGTCCACGACGAGCACGCCGAGCGCGACGACGAGAGCGCGGCCCGCGTCGTCAGCCGGTTCGCGGGTGGTTTCCCCGAGGCCTACAAGGAG
>JAENWO010000310.1 GCA_016649925.1 Actinomycetales bacterium | reverse complement strand
GAAAGCGGCGCGCACCACGCGGACCGCGCGCGGCACCACCGCCACCACCACGAGGGCGGCCGCCCGCATCGCGGCCTGGAGCTCGCCGGCGACGAGCTACTACCTCATCGGCGGCGCGACGATCCTGCTGCTCCTGCTCGGGCTCGTGATGGTGCTGTCCTCCTCCACGGTGTACTCCCTGCGGGACACCGACTCCCCGTTCACGGGCTTCCTCAACCAGGCGAAGTTCGCCCTCGTCGCGTTGCCCATCGCGTTCGGCATCTCCCGGCTGCGCGTCTCGGTCTTCCGGCGGCTCGCCTGGGTCGGGATGGCCGGTGCCGGCGCTCTCCAGCTGCTCCTGCTCGTACCGTCGCTGCGCCTGAGCAAAGGCGGGAACGCCAGCTGGATCGTCCTCGGCGGGCAGAACCTGCAGCCGTCCGAGTTCGCCAAGCTCGGGCTCGCGATCTGGCTCGGTGCCGTGCTTGCCGCCAAGGGGCCGCTCCTGCGGCAGTGGTCGCACGTGCTGTTCCCGGCCGTCGTCGTGGCCGGGGGATTCCTCGGTCTCGTGCTCTACGGGAACGACGTGGGCACCGCGCTCATCCTCATCGTCCTGATCGGCGGGGCACTGTGGGTAGCCGGCGTGCCCTCCGCGATGTTCGCCGTCGCCGGGACCGGTGTGACCGCCGTCGTGTTCTTCCTCGTCTACTTCTCACCGAACCGGCGCGGTCGGATCGCGGACTTCCTCGGGATGGGCGAAGCCGACCCGATGGGTGTGGGCCTGCAGCCCCGCCACGCGCTCCAGGGGCTGGGCACCGGTGGCATCAGCGGTGTGGGGCTCGGGGCGTCGCGGGAGAAGTGGCTCTGGCTGCCCGAGGCCCACAACGACTTCATCTTCGCGATCATCGGGGAGGAGCTCGGCCTGCTCGGCACGCTGCTCGTCCTCGCCCTGTTCACCGCGCTCGCCATCGGTCTCACCCGCGTCATCCGTCGCCACCCCGACCCGTTCGTGAAGATTACGACGGCGGCGATCGGCACCTGGATCATCGGCCAGGCCCTGGTCAACATCGGCGTGGTCATCGGGCTGGTCCCGGTCATCGGGGTGCCGCTGCCCCTCGTCTCGGCGGGTGGTTCCGCGCTCGTCACCACGCTCGCCGCGCTCGGCGTCGTCCTCGCCTTCGCGCGCTCGGAACCGGGCGCCGCGGACGCCCTCGTCGCGCGCCGGGGGACGGTGCGCAAGTCGCTCGCGGTGATCGCGCCGCGGCTGGCCTCGGGCAAGGCGCGTGACTGACCTCAGCATCGTCCTGGCCGGCGGCGGCACGGCCGGGCACGTCAACCCTCTGCTCGCCCTCGCCGATGAGCTCCGGCGCATCCGCCCGGACGTGCGGCTCACCGTGCTGGGCACCGCCGAGGGCCTCGAGGCGGACCTCGTGCCCGCCGCCGGGCTCGACCTCACCGTGATCGAGAAGGTCCCGCTGCCGCGCCGGCCGTCCGCGGACTGGTTCCGGTTCCCGGGGCGCTGGCGTCGCGCCGTACGCACCGCGGGCCGCGCGATCGAGGACTCCGCCGCGGACGCCGTCGTCGGCTTCGGCGGGTACGTCTCCACGCCGGCGTACATCGCCGCCCGACGGCGCCACGTCCCGATCGTGGTGCACGAACAGAACGCGCGTCCCGGCCTGGCGAACCGGCTCGGGGCCCGGTCCGCGAGGAGCGTCGCGGTGACGTTCCCGGGCACGCCCCTACCGGGTGCCCAGGTGGTCGGGATGCCGCTGCGCCCGGCGATCAGCGCACTGCTCGACGAACGTTTTACGGACGCCCGCGGCACGGCTCGACGGGGCGCGGAGGCGCTCGGGCTCGATCCCGGTCGCACCACGGTGGTCCTGACCGGCGGCTCGCTCGGTGCGGTCCGGCTCAATGCGGCGGTGGTGCAGGTGGCCGCCGACCTCGTCGCGGCCGGTGCGCAGGTGCTGCACCTCACGGGTCGCGGCAAGGATTCACCCGTGCGCGAGGCGCGCGACGCCCTCGCCCCCGTCGTCGCCGCCCACTACCACGTCCGCGAGTACCTCCCCGAGATGGAGCTGGCGCTGGCCTGTGCCGACCTCGTCATCGCCCGTTCCGGTGCCGGGACGGTCAGCGAGCTCGCAGCCCTCGGCATCCCGGCCGTGTACGTGCCGCTGCCCGTGGGCAACGGCGAGCAGCGGCTCAACGCCACGCCGGTGGTGAACGCCGGCGGCGGCGTGCTCGTCGACGACGCGGAGCTCACACCGGCGTGGCTGCGCGTGCACGTCGTGCCCCTCGTCGCCGACCGTGATCGGCTCGCCGCGATGGGGACCCGGGCCGCCTCCGTGGGTATCAGGGACGGCGCCGGGCGTCTCGCCGAGCTCGTGCTCGCGGCCGCCGGCGCGGGGGCCGGGCGATGAGCATCCACTTCATCGGCATCGGTGGAGCGGGCATGTCCGTCATCGCCGAGCTGTTCCTCGCCCAGGGCCGCGAGGTCAGCGGCTCCGACGCGAAGGACTCCGACGTGATGGCCCGGCTGCGTGGCCTCGGGGCGCGGGTGCACGTGGGCCACGAGGCGAGCCAGGTGGAGGGCGCGGAGCTCGTCGTCGTCTCCACCGCCGTACGAGGGACGAACGTCGAGCTGGTCCGCTCCCGCGAGCTCGGGCTCGAGGTGATCCACCGTTCGCAGGCGCTCGCCCTGGCCGCCGGGGAGCGCGACCTCGTCGCCGTCGCCGGGGCGCACGGCAAGACGACGACGTCCGCGATGCTCGCGATCGCGCTGCGCGCGGCCGGCGCGGACCCCAGCTACGCGATCGGCGGGCGCGTCCTGGCGCTGGGCACCGGCGCGCACCTCGGCGCCGGCTCCGTGCTCGTCGCGGAGGCGGACGAGTCGGACGGGTCCTTCCTCAACTACGCGCCCCGGATCGCCGTGGTCACGAACATCGAGCCCGATCACCTCGACCACTACGGCACCGAGGCAGCGGTGCACGAGGCGTTCGAGGCGTTCGCCCGGCGCGTCGTGCCCGGTGGCCTCGTCGTGGCGTGCGCGGACGACGACGGCGCCCGCCGGCTCGCGCAGAACGCGGCAGCCCGCGGGACGCGGGTGCAGACGTACGGCGTGGACTCCGGCGACGTGCGCATCCGCCTCAAGCACCTCGGGGCCGGTTCCTCCAGCGCCGAGATCGGCTCCGCGCTCGGGACGGTCGAGCTCGACCTCGCCGTGCCCGGTGCGCACAACGTCCTGAACGCGACCGCCGCTTGGTGCGCCGGCGTCGAGCTCGGCATCGACCCGGCGGCCATGGCGGCCGCCCTCGGGGAGTTCACCGGCACGGCGCGGCGCTTCGAGGAGCGGGGTGAGGTGGCCGGGGTGCGGGTCGTGGACGACTACGCCCACCATCCCACCGAGGTCAGGGCACTGATGAGAACCGCCCGGCGGGCGGTGGGCCAGGGCCGGGTCATCGTGCTCTTCCAGCCGCACCTGTTCTCCCGCACCGAGGCGTTCGCCGCCGACTTCGCCGACGCGCTCGAACCGGCGGACGAGGTGGTGCTGACGGCCATCTACGCGGCTCGGGAGGACCCGCGGCCCGGTGTCACGTCCGAGCTCGTCACCTCCCGCCTTCCCGGTGCACGCTACGTCCCCGATGCCGAGGAGGCCGCACGCACCGTCGCCGACCTCGCCCGCCCCGGTGACCTCGTGCTGACCGTCGGCGCGGGGGATGTCACCGCGCTCGGAGCGGTCGTCCTGGCGCGGCTGGGGGAGCGGTCGTGAGGGCACCGGCGACGCCCCGGCAGCCGGCGCGGCCGTCCTCCTACCAGCCGAACCACGTGAGGTCGCCGCCACCGGCGGGTGGGCCCGCGCGCAGCCGGTCCCCCCGGAAGGGCAAGGCGGTCGATCGGCCCGCCACCGACACCGTGGCGCAGGCCGCCCCGGACGAGGCGGGTAGCAGGCGGACGGTCGCAGAGACCGGGAGCGAGCTGATGGACGCCCGCTCGGGCGGAGGTCGCGTGGTCGCGACGTCCGGGGCGCCGCGCGTCACCGGCCGGCTCGTCGACCGCATCGCCGAG
>JAENWO010000404.1 GCA_016649925.1 Actinomycetales bacterium | reverse complement strand
CCGCGGACTCATCGTCACCGCTGACGTGCGGCTCTACGACGATCGCGGGCTGCCCGGGTGATCGTCAGCACGTCGGCTCTGGTGGCCATCTTGCGGGGCGAGCCCGAAGCGCCGGCATCGTGATCGAGGCCCTGGCCTGCGCGGACCACAGCTCCTTGTCCGCAGCAGCTCTCGTCGAGGCCCACGCGGATCGCGCGCGACGCCTGCCGGGACTTCGGGCCAGGCAGTGGCCATCCGGCCAGGCAGTGGCCATCCGGCCCGTCTCGATCACGGCGATCGTTTCGCCTACGCGCTCGCTACCGCCCGGCGGGAGCCGCTGCTGTTCAAGGGCCGCGACTTCTCGCGCCCTGACGTCCACCCGGCGATCTGAGTCTCGATGATCGCGGGGATCCCCGTTCCGAGTGATCTCAGGGGACGCGCTCGAGCCACTCGCGCGTCGCGAACTTGTCGGTGACGAGCTGCTCGGCTCGCGTCCACTCCTCGGGCCTGACCTCGCCGTCGACCGTGTGGTAGCGGGACCGGAAGTGGTTCTTCATCGCCTCGATGATGTCGGCTCTCGACATGCCCGTCTGGCTGCGCATCGGATCGACCCGCTTGTTCGCGCTCTTCGTGCCCTTGTCGGAGAGCTTCTCCCGACCGATGCGCAGGACCTGGAGCATCTTGTCGGCGTCGATGTCGTACGCCATCGTGACGTGGTGCAGCACGGTGCCGTTGGCGAGCCGCTTCTGCGCGGCACCACCGATCTTGCCAGCCGGTGAGGCGATGTCGTTGAGGGGGACGTAGGTGGCCCGGACGCCCAGCTCGTTGAGCGCGCCGAGCACCCAGTCGTCCAGGAACGCGTAGGACTGCTCGAAGCTGAGCCCCTCCACCAGGGACCCGGGGACGTAGAGCGAGTACGTGATGCAGTTCCCCGGCTCCATGAACATCGCCCCGCCGCCGGAGACCCGACGCACCACGGAGACGCCGAGAGCCTCGGCCGCCTCCGCGTCGACCTCGTTGCGCAGCGACTGGAACGAGCCGATCACCACCGTGGAGCCGTTCCACTCCCACAGCCGCAGCGTGGGACCCCGCCGTCCGGCACCGACCTCGTCGAGCATCACCTGGTCCAGCGCGAGGTTGAGGACCGGCTCGACCGGCCCGGGATGCACGATCTCGAACGTGTGGTCGCCCCACCCCGTCGCGTGCCCGAGGGCCCGCCGGACGGCGATGGCCACCGACACCGGGGTGAACCCGATCATGTGGGCATCACCGACTGCGTTCTCCACGAGCGTCCTCATTCGCGCGCCGTCGACGGACTCGGGCAGCCCCGTCAGCGCCGCGTCGATGCGCTCCAGTGCCTCGTCCGGCTCGAGGAAGAAGTCGCCGCTGATGTGGACCTCGCGCAGCACGCCGCCTTCGACAACCACGTCCGCAGCGACGAGCTTCCCGCCGGGCACTTTGTACTCACCCCTGGTCACGCCCGCCACCCTATTCCGAACCGCGGCTCTGCCAAGCCGGCCGTGTCCTCGTGCCCTCCGTCACGGTTCCCCGCGCAGCGCTCCGCCCGCGGGACTCTCACGGTTCCCGGCTCCCCCGGCCCCGGCTCCCCCGGCCCCAGCTCCCCGCCGCGAGGTCGTCAGCCCGCCGCGAGGTCGTCAGTCGTCCGTGACGAGTTCACGGGGAACTGACGGGCTCGCGAACGGGCGCCCGGTCAGAGCGGCTCGACGGCGTGCTTGACCAGCCCGAAGACGATCCCCTCGACGATCGCCTCCCAGGAGGCCTCGAGGATGTTCGGCCCGACGCCCACCGTGCTCCAGGACCGCTGGCCGTCGGTCATCTCGATGAGGACGCGGGTGATGGCGTCGGTGCCGTGGGAAGTGTCGAGGAGGCGCACCTTGTAGTCGATCAGCTCGAAGTCCTCGATCACCGGGTACGCGCCCACCAGCGCTTGGCGCAGCGCGTGGTCGAGGGCGTTGACGGGACCGTTGCCCTCGCCGGTCGTGACGACTCGCTCGTCGCCGGCGTGCAGCTTCACGGTCGCCTCGGCGATGACCTCACCCCGGTGGCCGGTGTGCTCGACGATCGACCGCCAGGACTCCAGCTGGAAGTAGCTCGGGCGCCGGCCGTCGATCTCCTCCCGCAGGAGCAGCTCGAAGGACGCGTCCGCCGCGTCGTAGGTGTACCCGTGCGCCTCGGCGTCCTTGACGCGGTTCGTCACGCGGGAGAGGAGGTCGGACTGACCGGAGAGGTCGAAGCCGAGCTCGCGGCCCTTGAGCTCGATGCTGGCGCGGCCCGCCATGTCCGAGACGAGCATCCGCATGTCGTTGCCCACGGCCTGCGGGTCGATGTGCTGGTAGAGGTCCGGGTCGATCCGGATCGCACTGGCGTGCAGGCCCGCCTTGTGCGCGAACGCGCTGGCCCCGATGTAGGGCTGCCGCGCGAACGGGGCGATGTTCGTGATCTCGCTGACGGCGTGCGCGATCCGGGTCGCCTCGCTCAGGCCCTCACCCGCAAGGAGCCGCTGACCGGTCTTGAGCTCCAGGTTGGCCACCACGGTGAGCAGGTCCGCGTTCCCGGTCCGTTCGCCGTAGCCGTTCACGGTCCCCTGGACGTGGCGGGCACCCGCCTCGACGGCGGCCATCGAGTTGGCGACGGCGCAGCCCGAGTCGTTGTGGGCGTGCATCCCGAGTCGGCCACCGGTGCGAGCCCGCACTACGCCGACGATCTCGAACACCCAGCTGGGGAGCATCCCGCCGTTCGTGTCGCACAGGGCGACGACCTCGGCCCCAGCCTCGAACGCCGTCGTCACGGCGCTCAGGGCGTAGTCGGGGTCGAAGCGGTAGCCGTCGAAGAAGTGCTCGGCATCGAGCACCACGCGGCGGCCCTGGTCGACGAGGTAGCCGATGGTGTCGGCGATCATCGCGAGGTTCTCCGCGCCGTCGGTGCGCAACGCCCGTTCGACGTGGCGGATGTCGCTCTTCGCGACGACCGTGATCACCGCTGCCCCGGAGTCCAGCAGTGCGCGCACCTGGCTGTCCCGGTGGGCGGTGCCGCCCGCCTTGCGGGTCGACCCGAAGGCCGCGAGCTCGGCGTTGACCAGGTCCAGCTCCTTGTCGGCGCGGGCGAAGAACTCGGTGTCCTT
>JAENWO010000178.1 GCA_016649925.1 Actinomycetales bacterium | reverse complement strand
GTGCAAGGCCCTGCCCTGGAAGGACATCCCCGCGACGTCCACGACCACGACAAGCCACGGTCGTCGAGTGACACGCACGCTCAAGACTGTCGATGCCCCGCCCTGGGTCACGTTCGCCGGTGTGTTGCACCTGACCCCTACCCCCTCTACCCGCCACGATGCCCGAGGCGGCATGCTGTGCTCATGGCATCGCGTATCCCCGGACCCTCCGCCCTCGACGATCCCGAGGCGCAGCCCGTCGTGGAGGGCAGGCCGGGCGTGCGACTGCGGCAGGCACTCCAGGAGTTGCCCAGCTACGTCCCGGGCGCATCGGGTGCGAACGCGTCCGTGTTCAAGCTGTCCTCGAACGAGGTGCCGTTCCCGCCGTTGCCGGCGGTGATCTCGGCGATCGCCGACACCGCGGAGGACGCGAACCGCTACCCCGAGATGTACGGGGACCGGCTGCTTCGCGCGATCGCCGCGCACCACGGGATCAGCGAGGACCAGGTGATCATCGGCAACGGGTCCGTGGCGCTGGCCGAACTGCTGGTCCGCTCGATGTGCGTGGAGGGCGACGAGGTCGTCTACGCCTGGCGGTCCTTCGAGGCCTACCCCATCCTCATCCAGGTGACCGGCGCCCTCGGGGTGCCCGTGCCTCTGGGTGAGGGCGGCACCCATGACCTGCGCGCGATGGCCGCCGCGGTCACCGACCGCACCCGCGTGATGCTGGTGTGCTCACCCAACAACCCCACCAGCACGGCCATCACCCAGGCTGACCTCATCGGGTTCCTTGACTCGGTCCCGAGCGACGTGATGGTGGTGCTGGACGAGGCGTACACGCACTTCACGCGCTCGGCCGACCCGATCGACTCCGTGCCGCTCCTGCAGACGTACAAGAACATCGTCATCCTGCGTACGTTCTCCAAGGCGTACGGCCTCGCCGGGCTGCGCGTCGGGTACGCCCTGGCGCGTCGGCGGCTGATCCGCGGTCTGCGCGTGGCCTCCACCCCATTCGGGGTCAGTGCCGTCGCCCAGGCCGCGGCACTGGCCGCCCTGCGCCAGCAACGACAGGTCGACGAGCGGGTCGACGCCGTCGTGGTCGAACGCGAACGCGTCGTCTCGGCACTGCGCGCCCAGGGTTGGGACCTCCCGGACGCGCAGGGCAACTTCTACTGGCTCGCCCTGGGGGAGCGGAGTGTGGCGTTCGCGAACGAGGCGATGGAGTCCGGTATCGCCGTGCGGCCGTTCGCGGGCGACGGCGTCCGCGTGAGCGTCGGGGAGTCCGAGGCGAACGACATCGCGATCCGCTTGGCCGAGCGCTGGGCGCCCTCCCGCGCCGCAGGGAGAGCGAACCCGAGCGCCGGCCCTGTGACCAGCGCTCCTCGAGGGCGCACGTGAGCCATGGCGTCCCGCGTGTCCATGGCGCGCGGGCCGGCGACCCGTGCCACTCTTGCCTGAGTACCCGCAACGCGCCCTCGACACTCTTCACCGGAGCGGAGTTGGAGGTTTCTCACAAGGCGACGGCTTGGTTTTGATTGGAAACCCACCATCGTAGGTTACGGTTCCGTAGCCTACGCTGACGTAGGTTGCACACATGCAGAGTTCATCCGTCCCCTCGCTCGTGAAGGAGCCCGGTGTGATTCAGCCCGACCTCGACGGGGTTACCACCCCGGTCGGTTCGTTCGATGACGACCTCATCCAGCTGCTCACCCCCCAGGGTGAGCGGGTGCACCACGAGACCTACTCCGCGCGAGTCGAAGACCTCGACCTCCACGCACTTCAGGGTCTCTACCGTGACATGGCGTTGGTCCGCAGGTTCGACAACGAGGCCACCGCCCTGCAGCGCCAGGGCGAGCTCGGCCTCTGGCCCCAGTGTCTCGGCCAGGAGGCGGCACAGATCGGCTCCGGCCGGGCACTGGCCACCCAGGACTACGTCTTCACCTCCTACCGTGAGCACGGCGTGGCCTGGACCAGGGGTCTGGACCTGCGCAAGATCCTGCACAGCTTTCGCGGTCAGGACCACGGTGGCTGGGACTCCGCGGCGCACAACTTCCACCTCTACACCCTCGTGATCGGCTCGCATGCGCTGCACGCGACCGGTTACGCGATGGGCATCCAGCGGGACGGCGATGTCGGCACCGGGGACCCCGGTCGGGACCGCGCCGTCGTGTCGTACTTCGGCGACGGCGCCACGTCGCAGGGGGACGTCAGCGAGGCCTTGGTCTTCGCCTCCGTCACTGCCGCCCCCGTGGTGTTCTTCTGCCAGAACAACCAGTGGGCGATCTCCGAGCCCACCGCCCGGCAGAGCCGGGTCCCCCTGGTCCAGCGGGGTGGCGGGTTCGGGATCCCCTCCGTGCGAGTGGACGGCAACGACGTCCTGGCGTGCTACGCCGTGACACAGGAGGCCCTCGAGCGCGCCCGCAGCGGCGGCGGCCCCACCTTCATCGAGGCCGTCACGTACCGGATGGGAGCCCATACCACCTCGGACGACCCGACCCGCTACCGCAGCCGCGCCGAGGAGGACTACTGGCGCCAGCGCGACCCGATCGCGCGACTCCGGACGCTCCTGGTCGCGGAGGGCACCGGCGAGGACTTCTTCGAGGGCATCGAGGCGGAGTCCGAGACGTACGCGGAGGACGTGCGCGCGTACTGCCGTGCGCTGTCCTCCCCGGATCCCATCACGATGTTCGACCACGTCTACGCCGAGGACCATCCCCTGGTCAGCGCGGAGCGGGCGTGGTTCGCCGAGTACGAAGCGGGCTTCACGGGGGAAGAGGCGCACCGATGAGCGCGTCGGCGATCGGGACCCAGCGCATCACGATGGCCAAGGCCATCAACCTCGGCCTGCGCCGAGCTCTCGAGCGTGACGAGAAGGTCATGCTGATGGGGCAGGACATCGGGGCTCTGGGTGGCGTGTTCCGCGTCACCGACGGCCTGCAGAAGGACTTCGGCGAGGAGCGCGTGGTGGACTCCCCGCTCGCGGAGTCCGGCATCATCGGCACGGCGATCGGACTCGCGCTCGCGGGCTACCGCCCGGTGTGCGAGATCCAGTTCGACGGCTTCATCTTCCCCGGCTACGACCAGATCACCACCCAGCTCGCCAAGATGCACTACCGCTCGCGTGGTCGGTTGAACCTCCCGGTCGTCATCCGGGTGCCGTTCGGCGGTGGCATCGGTGCCGTCGAGCACCACAGCGAGTCGCCCGAGGCGCTGTTCGCCCACACGCCGGGCCTGCGCGTGGTCTCACCGGCCAACCCGGCTGATGCGTTCACGATGATCCAGCAGGCGATCGCCTCCCCCGACCCCGTGCTGTTCTTCGAGCCGAAGGCCCGGTACTGGGACAAGGCGGACATCGACGTCCGGGCCGCCGGCCAGGCACTCGACCTGGGGGGCGACACCGTCGGCTTGCACACCGCGCGCGTGGTCACACCCGGCACCGACATCACCGTGGCGGCGTACGGCCCGACGGTCTCGACGGCACTGGCCGCCGCCGGCGTGGCCGGCCAGGAGGGCACGAGCGTGGAGGTGATCGACCTGCGCTCGATCTCTCCGATCGACTTCGACACCCTGATCGCATCGGTCCGGCGCACCGGCCGGCTCGTCGTCGTCCACGAGGCCCCGGTGTTCTTCGGCGCCGGCGCCGAGATCGCGGCCCGGGTCACCGAGCACTGCTTCTACTCACTGCAGGCACCCGTGCTCCGCGTGGGTGGGTTCCACGTCCCGTATCCCGTGGCGAACATCGAGGAGGAGTACCTGCCGAACCTGGACCGGGTGCTGCACGCCATCGATTCCGCCATGGCCCACTGACCGAGGAGCCCGTCTCATGCCGCAGTACGTCCAGTTCAAGCTGCCCGACGTCGGTGAGGGCCTCACGGAGGCCGACATCGTCGAGTGGAAGGTCGCCGTCGGGGACACCGTGAAGGTGAACCAGGAGATCATCGAGATCGAGACGGCGAAGTCGCTCGTCGAGCTGCCCTGCCCTTACGCCGGCGTCGTCACCGAGCTGCTCGTCAGCTCGGGTCAGACCGTCGACGTCGGCACCCCGATCATCGTCATCGACACCGACCCGGGCGGCGCACCCGAGGCGGCGGCAGGACCGGCGGCCGAACCCGCTCAGAAGCTCGTGGAGAGCGAGAATGAGATGAGCGGCGGTGTCCTCGTCGGGTACGGCACCAAGCACGCCTCCGCCACGAGACGTCCCCGTCGTGTGCACGACGGCGCAGGCCCGGCCTCGTCCGAGGCCGCACCGTCGGCGTCGTCCTCCGGCGCGTCCCGGCCCACGCCCGGCCCCCAGCAGTCCAACGCGACCCAGGCTCCGCCGTCGGGCGGGACCACCCGCACCGTGCTCGCGAAGCCGCCAGTGCGCAAGCTCGCCAAGGACCTCGGGTTGGACCTGTCCCGCGTGCCCGGGACGGGACCGGGCGGGATCATCACCCGCGAGGACGTCGAGACCGCAGCCGAGCAGGAGAAGACGGCGAAGCTCGTCAACTACCCCGGCGACGACCGACCCTGGCTCGACGGGGGCACCGTCTCCGATGACGGTCGCCAGACCCGCGTTCCCGTTCGCAGCGTCCGGCGCCGCACCGCCGAGGCGATGGTTGCGTCCGCATTCACCGCCCCGCACGTCACGGTCTTCACCACGGTCGACGTGACGAAGACCATGAAGCTCGTCGCCCGCCTCAAGGAGGACCGGGACTTCGCCGACGTGCGAGTGACTCCGCTCCTCATCGCGGCGAAGGCGCTGATCCTGGCCATCCGGCGGCACCCGGCGGTCAGTGCGTCATGGGACGACGAGACCCAGGAGATCGTCTTCAAGCACTACATCAACCTCGGGATCGCAGCCGCCACGCCCCGCGGACTGGTGGTGCCGAACATCAAGGACGCACATCGGATGGGGCTGCACGAGCTCGCTGAGGCGATCGGTGAGCTGACCGCCACCGCGCGCGCTGGGCGGACCGTGCCGCAGCGCATGCAGGACGGCACGGTGACGATCACGAACATCGGGGTGTTCGGAATCGACACCGGCACCCCGATCCTCAACCCGGGGGAGTCGGCGATCCTCGCCTTCGGTGCCATCAAGCAGCGGCCCTGGGTTCACCACGGCAAGATCAAGGCCCGTTGGGTGACGCAGCTCGCATTGTCCTTCGACCACCGGTTCGTAGACGGCGAGCTCGGCTCACGTGTGCTCGCCGACGTGGCCACGACCATGGAGGACCCCACGCAGGGCCTGGTCTGGGGCTGACCCGGTCTTGCCTGATCCGGTCGCTCGCTCCCGGCTGGGACGGCACACCTTCCTTGCGGGGGGACACCGCCCACGCGGGAGGACACGCTAGGGGGTGTGCTGCGGCGCGGGCGGTGTGCTGCGGCGCGGGCGGTGTGCTGCGGCGCAGTGCGGACGTCCGCCCCGGCGTGGGGGCTTACCAGTTCTGGCCGTCGCCGTTCCCGCCGCCGGACTCCTGCTCCTGTGCCTGCCGGGACTCCTGGGCCTCCTGGTTGCGCTCCTCGAGCTCCTGCTGGCGCGGGTCGGTCGACTCGGTCGGGGACTGGGACTCACCACCGGAGCCGGACTGGGACGGGTCCTGCGACGGCGACTCGCCCGAGCCGGACTCGCTCGGGTCCTGCGACGGCGACTCGCCACCGCTGGGTGTCTCACTTGGATTCTGCGACGGGTCCTCGCCGCCGCCTCCCTGCTGCT
>JAENWO010000344.1 GCA_016649925.1 Actinomycetales bacterium | reverse complement strand
CGCGGGGCCCCGCCGGAGCCGGTACCGCCGGAGCCGGTGCCGTCGACACCGGGGTAGTCAGATCCAGGATGGGCGGCTCCGTCCCCGCGAGGACGGGCCCTGCGCGGGTCGGCCGCATCGGCGCCGCCGTGATCCTCCGGCCCGACGGCGTCCGTCGCGGCTTCGTCGGCCTCGGCGTCGTCCCCTCCGGGCACCAGGCGCACGCGCACGGTGTCGATCCGGTGCCCGTCCAGCTCCAGGACCTCGAGCGCGACCCGTTCATGCTCCTCACGCCCGAGGTCGTCCGTGACGACCTCGACCTCGACCTCGTCGCCGGCCTCGGCGAGCCGCCCGAGCTCATCGGCGATCAGCCCACCGAGGGTGTCGTAGGCGTCATCCTCGGGCAGGTGGATCTCGAGCAGCTCGTTCACCTCGTCGACCCGCATCAGGCCCGACAGGTCCCAGCTGCCGTCGACGCCGTGCACCGGCTCGAGCTCCTCCTCGTCGTGCTCGTCACGGACCTCGCCGACGATCTCCTCGACGAGGTCCTCGAGGGTCACGAGGCCGGCGAGCGAGCCGAACTCGTCAATGAGCAGGGCCATCTGGAGGCCGCCCGCCCGAAGATCGTCCATCAGCTCGTCGAGCTCGAGGGAGTCCGGGACGAGACTGGCCTCGGTGACGATGGTGCTCACCGCGGTGCCGGGGCGGTCCTCGAACCGGGTGGCCAGCGCCCCCCGTACGTGTGCGAGGCCAAGGATCCTCGTGTCGGTATGGCCTCCCTCCTGCACGACGTCGATGACCGGGAACCGGGAGTGACCGGTCGCCTTCGCGGTCTCGATCAGATCGTTGAGGCTGGCCTCCGGGCGCAGGCTGATCATCTGCGGGCGCGGGGTCATGGCATCCCGGGCGCGGCGGTCGCCGAACGCGAGCGAGCGCTCGACGAGGTCCGCGGTGTCCTCCGCGAGCGTCCCCTCGTTCGCGGAGTGGCGCACCAGGGCGGACAGCTCCTCGGCGGACCGGGCGGAAGCGAGCTCCTCCTGGGGTTCGACGCCGAACGCCCTCACGATCCTGTTCGCGGTGCCGTTGAAGAACCGGATCGGCCAGGCGTTCGCCTTGGTGAACCCACGCTGGAAGCCCTGGACCGCACGGGCGGTCGCCATCGGCCTGGCGATGGCCAGGTTCTTCGGGATCAGCTCGCCGAACACCATGGTGATCCCGGTCGCCAGGACGAGCGCCGCGGTGAGGGAGACGGCCGGGGCGGCGCTCTCGCTCAGGCCGGTGCTCTCGAGCGGGCCACGGAGGAGGACGGCGATGGACGGCTCGGCGAGGAAGCCGATCGCCAGGTTCGTCACGGTGATGCCCAGCTGGGCACCGGAGAGCTGGGTGGAAAGGGTGCGCAGGGCGGCCAGCACGCCCTTGGCCTTCGCGTCACCGCGGGCGGCCTCGGCCTCGACGGCGGAGCGCGGAACGGTGATGAAGGCGAACTCCGCGGCGACGAAGCCGCCGCAGGCTGCCACCAGGATCATGGCGAGGATGAGGAGGAGGACCTCGGTCATCGGGGCACCTCGCGGTGGATCAGTCCGCGAGGCCCGGGTCTATGGCTCTCCGGGTTGTCGGTGCTGGCTGCGTCGCTTGCGGCGCTCAGGATCTCCGTTCCGGGCAGGGTCTCGACCCCGCTGATGGCTGCTTCCAGTGGTCGATGCTACGGGACGTGCGCCGTTCGACGTACGGTCCGTCGCTCAGCGCTCAGCGTCCGGGTCCGGGTCCGGGTCCGGGTCCGGGTGCGGATTCGGGTGGGCGTGGTCATGGTCGCGGTCGCGGGGATGAGCGTTACCGTCGGATAGCACGTGTGCGGCGTCGTCGTCGGTCGTGCGGTCGGGAAGCGGGGAACCCGCGACGAGACCCGCGGCGACGGCGGCAGCGGCGGCTTCGCTGAGCGCCTGAACCTCGGGGATGTCCCGGTCCCGTGCGAGTTCCGCCACGTCCGCGAACTCCGGCGTGGCCTGGACGACCGACCCGTTCCGGTGAGAGACCTTCACCCGGACGGCGGCACCCGCCACCTCGACAGCGACCACGCGCCGTGGCAGGACGTGGCGGGCGACGGCATGGACACGGATGCCGATCGAGCTGGTGTGTGCGAAGACCAGGTCGGCCAGCGCCTCGGTCAGCTCAGGGATCGCGAGGACGCACAGCGTGTGCGCGGGCCGACCCTTCTTCATCAGGATCGGGACCAGCCAGGCGTCCATCGCACCGGCGGCGAGCAGGGCGTCCAGGACACCCGGCCACAGGCGGGGATCGAGGTCGTCGACGTTGGCCTCGAGCTGGACGGCCCGCTCGAGGTCGCCGGCGGGAGAGGGTGCCGACCCCGCCGTCACGTCGTCATGGGTCGAGCCGACGGGCACCCCGACCAGCACGCGTACCACGTTCGGCCAGCCCGCGTTGTCCTTCGTGCCGGCTCCGACGCCGACCCGCTCGAGCGTGACCGGCGGGACGCTCTCGCATCCGGAAGCGAGGGCGCGGACGAGAGCCACGCCGGTGGGTGTGGCCAGCTCACCGACGCCTCTGGCTGCCCCCGGGGTCGCGGTGGAGCGGCCGGCGAGCCCGGGTTCGCCGCTGACCGGCCAGCCCTTGGCGAGCTGCGTGACCGCGGGCACCGGTACGGGGATGTCCCCGTGTGCGGCCCGGACGCGGCCCGATCCGAGCGCGAGCGGGGAGGCGCTCAGGCTCGTCACGCCGAGCAGGCGGAGCGCCTCGCAGGTCCCGACGACGTCGGCGATCGAGTCCAGCGCGCCGACCTCGTGGAAGTGCACGTCCTCGGGTGAGGTGCCGTGCACGAAACCCTCCGCCTCGGCGAGCCGGGCGAATGTGGCGTGCGCGCGCCGGCGGGTCACCGGGGCGAGGTCGGCGTCGGCCAACATGGCCCGGATCGATGTCCAGGTGCGGTGGGGCGGGTCCGTGACGACCACCTCCACCTCGACCTTCGTGGCGCGTTGCCCCCCGCGGACCACCTGACGGGAGGTGAGGCGGACGGATCCGGGGATGACGGCGTCAACGGCGGCCTGGACCTGAGCCAGATCCGCGCCGGCGTCCACGAGCGCGCCGAGGAACATGTCTCCGGCAACGCCCGCGCTGACGTCCAACCAGGCGTGGCGATGCGGGTCGGCGGGTGTGCTCACTGCGGGTCCCGGGTGGGTTCGTGCGCGACTCCGGCGGCTGGAGAGGGAGCGCGCACGGACGAGGTCGGGGGCCCGGGGGCCGGCTCGAGCGCGCGCGGTGCGTGGGCGGCGATCTGTGCGGCGAGGTGCCCACCGCCGTAGCCGTTGTCGATGTTGACGACGCCGACTCCCGGCGCGCACGAGTTCAGCATGCTGAGCAGCGCCGCGATCCCGCCGAACGCGGCGCCGTAGCCCACGGACGTCGGCACGGCGACGACCGGAGCGGGCACCAGTCCGGCCACGACCGCCGGGAGGGCGCCGTCCATGCCGGCGACGACGACGACGGCGGACGCCGCGCGGAGCAGGTCGACGTGGCCGAGCACTCGGTGCAGGCCGGCGACCCCGACGTCGACCACGAGGGCGGTACGCCGGCCGAGGTAGGTGGCGGTGAGCTGCGCCTCACGCGCCACCGGGAGGTCGGAAGTGCCGGCGGCCGCGACGACGACGAGACCGCCCGTCGGCGGCGGCGGATCGGCCGGCCACGCGAGCAGCCGCGCGTCCGG
>JAENWO010000349.1 GCA_016649925.1 Actinomycetales bacterium | reverse complement strand
GGCCACGCGGCCCCGGGTGCGAGGCCACCGGCGGGTCGCGCCATCTCCACCAGGGACGCGCGCCAGGCGCCCTCCGCGCCCGGAAGTGCCTCCGGCTGGAACGGGGGCAGGAGGAACGCCGTCGCCGCGTCCCGCGCGGACC
The DNA here is from genome assembly GCA_016649925.1 of Actinomycetales bacterium. GTDB lineage: Bacteria > Actinomycetota > Actinomycetes > Actinomycetales > Beutenbergiaceae > JAENWO01. The sequence continues at coordinate 3,498 of JAENWO010000349.1, read as the reverse complement.
GGCCCGGGTATCGTCCGTACCCGCTGGAACCGAACGCCGAGACGACGGCGGTGCGGAGCAGGTCGGCCCCGGCCGTCGCCTCGTCCGCGTGGTCGGCCAGGCCGAGGTCGGTGTACAGCCGGGCGGCCGACTCGAGGCCGGCGAGGAGGGGCGCCGCCGTGCCGAGGGTGAGTCGCCTCTCGCGGTGCTCCCAGTAGTCGGCCGACGGCGTGGGGAGGGCGTCCGGGCCGTCGACCTCGGACAGCAGGAACGCCGTCGAGCGCTCGATCAGGGGCCGGTACCGCTCGAGGATCGCGCTGCGCAGCTCGCGCCCCTCGAGGGTCGGCGGCAGGGTGCCGAGGAGATAGTCGACCGCCCACAGCACCCAGCCGGAGCCGTCGGACTGCAGCCCGCGGTCGTCGGGCGGTCCGGATCCGTCGGGCAGGTAGCGGGCCTCGAAGGTGCCGTCGGCGTGCTGGACGCCGGCGAGGAAGTCGAGGATCTCCATCGCGTCCTCGGTGTGGCCGGTGGCGCCGAGCGCAGCGATCACGAACGAGGCGTCCCGCGGCCAGACGTACCGCCAGTTCCGTGAGTTCCCGGCGAGAGCCGCACCGCCGTCCACGGTGAGGGCGTGGAGGTCGAGGAGTGCGTCGGTGACCATGTCGCCGTACGGGCCGTTGCCCCCGGGCACGGATCCCGAGGCCAGCCACCGGCGGGACTCGCGCGCGAGGCCCTCGGCCGCCTCGCGCTCCTCGGCGCTCGCCTCGACACCGGGTCGGATCACGCGACTGCCTGGCAGGTACGCGACGGTGGACCCCACCGGGATGTTCGTCAACGTCCCGTCCGGCAGGACCCCCAGCCCCAGGGAGTACAGGCCCACCGTGTCCCGTCGGCCGGTGTCCCGGACGGTGGCGGCGGCCGTCAGCAGCGCGATGACCGCGACGGTGGCGGCGAGCACGACGAGGGGTCGACGGGAGGAGCGCATCGGCTCGATCCTAGGTCAGCTTCTTGCCGCCTCACCTTTTTGCCGCCTCACCCGATCGGGCGGTGCCCGTGCCCGAAACGCGCGGCCGGCCGGACGGCGTGGAAGTGTGGTGCCGTGAGCACGCGCGAGGTGGTGGACGTCGTCGTGGTCGGTTCTGGCCCGAACGGGCTCGCGGCTGCGGCGACCATGGCGAGGGCCGGTCTGGAGGTCCGCGTCCTCGAGGCCAACGACACGATCGGTGGCGGTGCGCGCACCCTCGACCTCGGGCTCGCCCCGGGCCTCGTCCACGACATCTGCTCAGCCGTCCATCCGATGGCCGTGGCCAGCCCCTTCCTGGCCGAGTTCGACCTGCGGGCCCGCGGCGTCAGGCTCGCCGTGCCGGAGGCGTCCTACGGGCAGCCGCTCGACGGCGGCCGGGCGGGGATCGCGTACCGCTCGCTCGAGCGCACCGCCGAGGAGCTGGGGGCCGACGGCGTCGCCTGGCACCGCTTCTTCGCTCCGCTCGTGCGGGAGGCGGAGCTCTTCACGGAGCTGGGACTCGGAGACCGGCGCAGCGTGCCCGACGGCCTCCTCAGCGCGCACGGCCTTGCCGCGGTGGCCGGCCTGGTGGAACGGCTGCTCGAGCAGGGCACACCGGCCTGGAACCTGCGGTTCTCCGGCGACGTGGCGCCCGCCCTGCTCACCGGGGTAGCAGCGCACGCGATCTCACCCATGCCGTCCCTCACCGCCGCTGGGACCTCGCTCATGCTCGGCACGCTCGCCCACAGCGTGGGATGGCCGATCCCGGTGGGCGGTACGGGGAGCATCACGGCTGCGCTGGCCGAGGATGTGCGGGCCCACGGAGGCGTCATCGAGACCGACCGGCGGATCGTCGACTGGCGCGAGCTCCCGCGGGCTCGCTCCTACCTGTTCGACACGACGCCGGCGACGCTCGTGCAGATCTGGGGCGAGCGGATGCAGCCCGCCGTGCGCGCGGGCCTGGTGCGCTTCCGGTACGGCGACGCGGCCGCGAAGGTCGACTTCGTGCTCTCCGGAGCAGTGCCGTGGGCGGACCCCCGGTTGGCGGCCGCTGGGACGGTGCACGTCGGCGGGAGCCGGGGGGACATGGCCCGCGCCGAGGCGCAGGTGGCCCGCGGAGTGCTGCCGGAGCGGCCGATGGTGCTGTTCTCCGACCCGGTGGTCGCCGATCCGAGCCGCGAGGTGGGTGGGTTGCGACCGGCCTGGTCGTACGCGCACGTGCCGGCGGGGTCGACGGCGGACGTGGCCGAGGCGGTCACCGCACAGATCGAGCGGTTCGCGCCCGGATTCCGGGACCTGGTCGTCGTGGCGCGGTGCGTCCCCGCGGCGCAGATGCAGCAGCACAACGAGAACTACGTCCGGGGCGACATCGCTGCCGGGGTCGTCTCGGCCTGGGGGATGGTCGCCCGGCCACGCCTCGCGCTCGACCCCTACGCCGCGGGGATCCCCGGCGTGTACCTGTGCTCGGCGTCAACCGGACCCGGCCCGGGTGTGCACGGGATGGGTGGGTGGCACGCGGCCCGACGCGCGCTCGCCGCCCGGTTCGGCATCATGCGGCCCCCGGCGCTCGGCCCCACCGGCTGAGGGCGCCGAACCTGCGGACCGCTGGCCGACCACCACGAGGTGCCTTGCAGCCGCGGCCGGTGACAGCACACGTTGGCCGCGAGGGAACGCCTCTGTGTCGACGGAACCCGTGGGGGAGGGTGCTGCCGCGGGCGAGGGGGTGCTGCCGCCGGGGACCTGGCCGCTCAGGGTGCTGCCATGCCTCGTGGAGGTTCGTCCGAGCGCGAAACCCGGCCTGCGCCGTCGTCCCTTCTTGCACTCTCAGGGGGAGAGTGCCAATAATGGCGTTAGCACTCTCACCCTGAGAGTGATAACAAGATGTGGCCAGTGAGACGAGGCGCTGGGCCGGGGCGGGACGTGACCGCCCCGACTGGCGTCGTCCGTCGCGGGCGTCGAGCCGGCCTTTCACCCAGTACCAGAGGATCAGACCGCCAATGGCAAAGATCATCGCCTTCAACGAGGAGGCCCGTCGCGGGATGGAGCGTGGACTCAACATCCTCGCCGACACCGTCAAGGTCACTCTCGGCCCCAAGGGCCGCAACGTCGTTCTCGAGAAGAAGTGGGGCGCCCCCACGATCACCAATGATGGCGTGTCCATCGCAAAGGAGATCGAGCTCGAGGAGCCATTCGAAAAGATCGGTGCCGAGCTCGTCAAGGAGGTCGCCAAGAAGACGGACGACGTCGCTGGCGACGGCACCACCACTGCAACCGTGCTCGCCCAGGCGCTGGTCCGTGAGGGCCTGCGCAACGTGGCCGCGGGTGCGAACCCGATCGCGCTGAAGAGGGGCATCGAGAAGGCCGTCGAGGCCGTCACCGCTGCCCTGCTCGCCTCCGCCAAGGAGATCGAGACCAAGGAGGAGATCGCTGCGACCGCCGCCATCTCCGCCGGCGACCCGGTCATCGGTGAGCTCATCGCCGAGGCGCTGGACAAGGTCGGCAAGGAAGGCGTCATC
>JAENWO010000372.1 GCA_016649925.1 Actinomycetales bacterium | reverse complement strand
TCTCGACGGACTGCTGGTAGGCGAGACGGGCACGGCGTGAGCGCCAGGCCATCACCGCGTACCCCGCGACGGCGAGGGCCGCGATGATGAGGGTGAACGCGTCGAAGCCGTTGCCGCCGAGGAGCCCGTTGAGGAACTGTTCTCCGTCCCGGATCTCATTGCTGAGAACACGTGTTAGCGTTCACAAACGCCATGTCGAGCGACTACGTGGTGAGCGGGTCCAGCCCGTGCCAGGGGAACACACCTCGCCGCGTCGCCATGATCGCACGGTCCACGTCGTTCTCCGGGTCGAACCCGTCCAACCATGTCCGAAACGTGACATCGCGCCCGTCCCCCATCGTCTCCGGGACGTCGCCGTCCCCGAGCTTGCGCACCTCGTCGCGCCAGATCCGGGGCACCTCGGTGGCCGGGTCCAGCTCGATGCCGGCACTCGCCGCGACGAGGTGCGCCCACACGCGCGGCACGGTGGAGGTGATGTCGTACCCGCCCCCACCGGTCGCCAGCCACCGGCCGCCCGCGTACTGCTCGGCCCACTCGGCGATCAGCAGCGCGGCGGCGCGCTGGCCGTCGACGGACACGTCCATGCGCGTGAGGGGGTCGCGTCGGTGGGTGTCGCACCCGTGCTGGCTGACGATGATCTGCGGCAAGAACTCCTCGGCGAGCGGCCGGACGACAGCGTCCAGGGACCTGAGCCACGGCACGTCCGAGGTCTCCGGCGGCAGCGAGACGTTGACCGCCGAACCCCTCGCGTTCGGCCCACCGACGTCCTGCGCGTAGCCCGTGCCCGGGAAGATCGACGTCCCGCTCTGGTGCACCGAGACGGTCAGCACCCGGGGGTCGTCCCAGAACGTGCGCTCGACGCCGTCGCCGTGGTGCGCGTCGACGTCCACGTAGAGGACCCGCTCACACCCGTGCGCGAGCAGCCAGCGGATCGCGATGGCGACGTCGTTGTAGATGCAGAAGCCCGACGCCGCACCCGGCATCGCATGGTGCATCCCGCCGGCCAGGCTGACTGCGTGACCGACGGCTCCGGACCAGACCGCCCGGGCCCCGGCGACGGTGGCCCCGACGATCTGCGCCGATGCCTCGTGCACGCGGGGGAACACCGGGTTGTCATCCGTCCCGAGCCCTCTGCTCTCGTCCTCCCGGCCGTACTGCCCGGCGCGCACCGCCTCGATGTACGAGAGTTCGTGGACCGTTTGGAGCACCGCGTCCGTGGCCGCCTCGCTCTCCACCACACTCACGGCCGGGTGGTCGAGCAGCCCGAGGGCTCGGATCAGGTCCATCGTCAGGCGCAGGCGGACCGGTGACATCGGATGGCCGGGGCCGAAGTCGTACGTCAGCAGCTCCTCGCTCCAGGGCAGCTGGACGGGCGTGGCCATGGCTCACCGTAACGCCGCAGCGCCCGCTCGTGGCACAGTGGGCCAGGTTTGTCGGCGCGGGCGTGAGAGGTGGGCGATGACGCGAGAGCTCCCGGCGTTCCTGCGCCTGGGCCGCGACGCCGTGGACGCCATCGCCCGGCGCTCCCCCGCTCGACTGACGCTGATCGTCTTCTCGGGCGTCATCATCGCCGTCACCGGGTTGCTCTCGCTGCCGATGTCGACGACGTCCGGCGAGCGCGCCCCGTTCGTGGACGCCCTCTTCACCGCGACGTCGGCCGTGTGCGTGACGGGTCTCGTGACCGTGGACACGGCCACCTACTGGTCCTCGTTCGGCCAGGTCGTGATCATGGTGGCGATCATGGTCGGTGGCCTGGGCGTCATGACGCTCGCCTCCATCCTCGGGCTCGCGGTGTCCCGACGGATCGGCCTCACCCAGCGGCTCCTGGCCGCCGCGGAGACGAAGACGACCCGCCTCGGCGAGGTCGGCTCGCTGATCCGGGCCGTCATCATCACCTCGCTCTCCCTCGAGCTCACCCTCGCCCTGGTGCTGGTGCCCAAGTTCCTCGTGCTCGGCCACTCGTTCGGCTCCGCCCTGTGGCAGGGCTCATTCATGGCTGTCTCGATCTTCAACAACGCCGGCATCGTCATCCTCCCCGGTGGTCTGAACCAGTTCGTGGGCGACTGGTGGATGAGCCTGCCGATCATCATCGGGACGTTCGTCGGCGCGCTCGGCTTCCCGGTGATCCTGTCCGTCGCCCACAGCTGGCGCCGGCCGCGCCGGTGGACCCTGCACGCGAAGCTCACCCTCACCACCAGCGCGGCCCTGTTCGTCCTCGGGGCGATCCTGGTCGGGGCGTTCGAGTGGGACAACCCCGTGACGTTCGGGGGGCTCCCGCTCGCCGACCGCGTCCTCGCCAGCATGCTCGCCGGGATGACCACCCGCTCCTCGGGCTTCTCCACGGTGAACGTCTCGGACATGAGCGAGGCGACCTGGTTCATGCAGGACGCCCTCATGTTCATCGGGGGCGGCAGTGCGTCCACCGGTGGCGGCATCAAGGTGACGACGTTCGCCGTGCTGATCCTCGCGATCGTCGCCGAGGCCCGAGGCGACCGGGACATCGAGGCGTACGGCCGGCGCCTGGACTCCTCCACCTTGCGCCTGGCGATCGGCGTCTCCTTCATCGGCGCCACGTTCGTCGGCATCGCCGCGCTCGCGCTGCTGGTCCTGACCGACCTCCAGCTGGACGTCATCCTGTTCGAGGTGATCTCGGCGTTCGCCACCTGCGGGCTGAGTACCGGCATCACGCCGGACCTGCCGAACTCGGCGCAGTACGTCCTCATCGCGCTCATGTTCGCCGGGCGAACGGGCACAATGACACTTGCCGCAGCCCTCGCCCTGCGTAACAGACGCCGGGTCATCCGACTGCCTGAGGAAAGGCCGATCATTGGTTGAGAGCAGACCGCGGGGCAACGTCTCCAAGGGCGCGGACCAGGGACACGACGCCGGCGTGCTCGTCATCGGACTCGGCCGGTTCGGGTCGGCCCTCGCGTCGACCCTGGACGCCCTGGGACGCGACGTCATCGCCGTCGAACGTGATCCGGAGCTGATCCAGACCTGGACCGGGCGGATCCCCCTCGTGGAGGCGGACGCGACGAACCCCGACGCGCTCGAACAGCTCGGCGTGCGGGACTTCCCGATCGTCGTCGTCGGCGTGGGCACCTCGCTGGAGGCGAGTGTCCTGATCACCGGCAACCTGGTCGACATCGGCACACCGCTGATCTGGGCGAAGGCGATCTCCGCCGAGCACGGCCGCATCCTGCAGCGCATCGGCGCCCACCACGTGGTCTACCCCGAGCACGACGCCGGGACCCGCGTGGCGCACCTCGTCTCCGGGCGCCTGCTCGACTTCATCGAGATGGAGGACGGTTTCACGATCGTCAAGATGCGCCCGCCGAGGGAGACGCACGGGTTCACCGTCGGGGATTCGCAGATCCGCAAGCGCTACGGCATCACGGTGATCGGCGTGAAGCCGCCGGGCAGGCCGTTCGAGTACGCCACCGAGCAGACC
>JAENWO010000356.1 GCA_016649925.1 Actinomycetales bacterium | reverse complement strand
GTCGTGCCCGAGGAACGCGAACTGGGTCGGGACGACGGCGAACGTGGCGGCGGTGAGCATCTGCCACCACGAGTCCCCGATCCAGATGAACGCTCCGTGCAGGTGGCCGGGCGATCGTGGCCAGGCGATCGTGGTGGGCTCGCACCCGGCCCGACGGACTCTCGTGGGGACCTCGGCCGATTCAACCACGCCGAGGATTTCTCGCATCCGAGCGCCCGGTTCACCGACGACGGCGGTCCCGCACTCCGAGGCGCAGCGGCTCCGGACGACGGGTCCGTCATCGGGTGTGACTCAGTTCTTCGTGGCGCCCTCGGCCAGGCGGTGCTGGGTGAGGAAGAACTCCACGACCAGCCGGCCCACGGTGAGGATCACGAACGCGAGCGCCGGACCGCGCAGCAGGGCGATGATGCCGCCGAGGACGTAGGTGGCGGAGCTGCCACCGAAACCGCCGAACGCGGCAGCGGACGACAAGATGCTGATCGCCTCGAGGAGCCCGGCGAGCGCGATGACCCCGGCGAGGATGATGATCGCCAGGTTCGCGGTCTTCGCGAGGCGGGGCGTGATGAGCGTGCGCAGGTTGGTGTCGAACAGCCCGCCGCTGCTCGCCAGAGCGCCGTATCGGGGCGCGCCGTACTGCGGGCCGCCGGCCTGCGGACCGCCGTAGGGCTGCTGCGAGGCCTGCCCGAACGAGCCCGGCTGACCGTAGGGACCGGGCTGCCCCGGCGCCTGGGGCTGGGACGCCTGGCCGAACTGCGCTCCGGGCTGGCCCTCCGGGACGCCCGGCTGCGGGACGCCCGGCTGCGGGGGGCCGGGCAGCGGTCCGGGTGCGCCGTGCGGCTGCTGCGGCGGCTGGTACTGGCTCATGGTGGTCTCCCCTTTGCTGTGCGTGTCGACTTGCTGTGCGTGTCGACCGGGGCGAGGATCTCGGGCGGACTCCGCCCACGCCCCGCCACGAGTCACCTTAAGGGGTGCGGCGCCCGGCTGCGCCAGCGGCGGGCGGATAGTTTGGCCCGTGGAAACGCGCCGCGTCCACCCGATCCGCGCCGTGCGCCCTTGTGTAGCGCAAGGTGCCGTCGTAGGTTGCGACCAGCACCGCGACCCCACCGTCGCGGGCAACGACGAGGGAACGTGCATGGAGAACATCCGAGCCACCGGTTACCTCCGACAGTCCGACGCCGGGGCCGAGCTCACCTTCGAGCGCAAGTTCGACGCGCCCATCGCCGACGTGTGGGCGAACGTCACCGAGTCCGCGCGGACCGAGGGGTGGATCGGCGTCTGGGAGGGCGACCCGCGGGTCGGTGGAACGGTCACGTTCACCATGACTGCCGAGGCGAGCGCCGAGCCGGAGCAGGTGACGATCCTCGAGTGCGACCCGCCGCACCGCCTGCAGGCTGAGTTCACCAGCGAGGCCGGTACCTGGCACCTGCAGCTCGACCTGCAGGAGATCGACGGCGTCACGACCCTGACGTTCGCCCAGCTGGTCGACCAGGGCGACGACGTGACGAGGATCGGACCGGGATGGGACTACTACCTCGACCGGCTCGTCGCCTCCCGCGGAGGACTGCCCATGCCCACCTGGGACGAGTACTACCCCGAGCTGATCGGCCATTACGCCGAGCTCGGCTGAGCGCGCGGCCGTCCCTGGGCCCACCCGGGCCGACCGGACTCGGTGGCGCCGTCCGGCTTCCCCTGAGACGCAAAGTCGGGGACGATGGGAGCACACAGTCCAGCCTCGAGGGAGAGCCATGAACAGCGAAGCCGACCGGAGGAGCGTGTCCAACGTCTCCGCCCTCGCCCAGGAGCACCTCGCGGCGGCAGCCGCCTCGCCGCACGGGCGCAGCGCCCACCTCTTCGTCCACGACGGACCGCTGCGGCAGACGATCGTGGCCCTGCGCTCCGGCAGCGAGCTGTCCGAGCACAACGCCCCGCCCGCCGCCACCGTGCACGTACTCACCGGGCGAGTGACGATGTACGGCTCGAACGGCTCGATCGAGCTCGGCCCGGGTGACATCGGGATCGTCCCCCAGGAGCGGCACGGGGTGCGCGCTCTCGAGGACACCGTCTTCCTTCTCACCGCGGTGACCTCCACCCCGCTCGGCGGCCGGGACTGGGGCATCCGCAAGGCCGCCACGGCGGCCGTCTGATCCGCGCGGCGACCCTGATCCACACCGATACCCGGGCCCGCTCCCGGGAGCGGCCTCGGCGGCGCCGTCGGTCACGCCCTCGGTGACCTCGACGCGGACGCGTGCTCCGGCGTCGTCCACCTCGCCCGCGACGGTGAGGTGCTCGACGAGAAGGCCGACGGCATCGCCGGCCGCCGCTGGGACTCACCCGTCACCCTCGACATGCGGTTCGACGTCGCGTCGGTGACCAAGCTGTTCACGTCGGTGGCTGCGTTGCAGCAGGTGGCGGCTGTGTTGCAGCAGGTGGAGGCGGGCGCACTCGACCTGGAGCCGGCACGGCGGATCGACCCTCTCGTCGTCGGGAATGAGCACGCGCCCGACGCCGTTGCGTGAAGTATGAGCCGATCCACCATCACCGTTGACGTCTGGTCCGATATCGCATGCCCCTGGTGCTACATCGGCAAGCGCAAGTTCGAGGAGGGGGCCGGCGCGTTCGACGGGGACGTCGAGGTCCGTTACCACTCCTACGAGCTCGCCCCGGACACCCCGGTGGACTTCGACGGCAGCGAGATCGACTTCCTCGCCACGCACAAGGGCATGCCCGCCGAGCAGGTGCGTCAGATGCTCGATCGCATGACCGTGACCGCCGCGGAGGTGGGCCTGGCCTACGACTTCGACGCGCTCCGCCACACGAACACCCTGCGCGCCCACCAGGTGCTGCACTACGCCAAGGCACGCGGCAAGCAGCTCGAGCTCCTGGAGCGGCTCTTCCGGGCCCATTTCGAGCAGGGCCGCCACCTGGGCCGCGACGACGAGCTGGCCGACCTCGCCTCCGATGTCGGGCTGGACCGGGCGGACGTGCTGCGCTCGCTCGTCTCCGGCGAGTACGCCGGCGACGTCGAGGCGGACATCGCCCAGGCCCGGGAGCTGGGCATCTCCGGCGTGCCGTTCTTCGTCTTCAACGGCAAGTACGGGGTCTCCGGAGCGCAGAGCCCCCAGACGTTCGCCCAGGTGCTCACGCAGGTGGCGGCCGAGGACGTGGCTCGCGTTGAGTGACGTCACGACGCCGGCCCCGCTGACCCCGCTCTCGACCCTGGGCGTGGCGCTCGACGACTCCGCCGGTTACTGCGTCGACGGCGTCTGCCACGTGCCCTCGGCCCTCACCCCCGACGTGGTTGCCACCGACGGCGACGCCTGCACCCCGCGCTAGCCTCTCAGGACCGAAGCCGAGAGCGCAGCAGCTCCAGCTGGTCAGACATCGCGTCCGGCAGGTGTGCGCCGAAGCGCGCGAAGTACTCCTCGGTGAGATCGGACTCGGCGAGCCAGGCGTCGGCGTCGATCGCGAACAGCCCCTCGAGCTCTCGCTCCGTCAGGTCCAGACCGTCGAGGTTCAGCTCCCCCGCGGCCGGCATGATGCCGAGCGGCGTCTCCTCGCCGTCCACGGCGCCGTCGACCCGGCGCAGCACCCAGTCCAGC
>JAENWO010000365.1 GCA_016649925.1 Actinomycetales bacterium | reverse complement strand
GGGGGTGGAGGGGGGGGGGGGTGGCGGGGTCGGGGGAGGACGTGCGGGGGGGGCCGGGCGCGGGGGGTGCGGGGGTGCTGAGCGCGCGAGGTGCCGAGCGCAGCGCCGTGGGCCATAGGCTCGGGACGTGAATGAGCCAGCGGCCGAGGCCGAGACGTCGGTGCGCCTGCTGACGGCGTCGGACGTCCGCGCACTCGCCCTCGGCCTCGGGATCCGCCCCACGAAGAGCCTCGGGCAGAACTTCGTCATCGACGGCGGCACGGTCCGCCGCATCGTGCGGACGGCGGGGGTGAGCGCGGCGGACACGATCGTCGAGGTCGGGCCCGGACTGGGTTCGCTCACCCTCGGCCTGCTGGAGACGGGTGCGCGCGTGGTCGCCGTCGAGATCGACCCCGTGCTGGCGGCTGCCCTACCCGGCACCGTCGCGACCCACGCGCCGGGCGCGGTGGGCCGGCTGACGGTCGTGACCGCGGACGCCATGACGGTGCGCGAGCTGCCGCTGACACCCACCGCGATGGTCGCCAACCTGCCCTACAACGTCGCCGTGCCCGTGCTCCTCACGTTCCTCGAGCACCTGCCATCCTTGCGCGACGTGCTCGTCATGGTTCAGGCGGAGGTCGCGGACCGTCTCGCCGCCCCACCCGGCTCCCGCACGTACGGCGTCCCCTCGGCGAAGGCCGCCTGGTACGCCGAGACCGCCCGGGCCGGCTCCATCGGCCGCTCCGTCTTCTGGCCGGCCCCGAACGTCGACTCCGCGCTCGTGCGCCTCGTGCGCCGGGAGCCGCCGTCGACCACGGCCTCGCGCCAGGAGGTCTTCGCCTGCATCGACGCCGCGTTCTCGCAGCGGCGCAAGACGCTCCGGTCGGCGCTCGCCGGCTGGGCCGGCTCCTCGGCCGCTGCCGAGGTCGCCCTCCGGGCCGCGGGCGTCGACCCGGGCCTGCGCGGGGAGCGGCTGGACATCCACGCGTTCGCCGCGATCGCCGCACACCGGGGGGCCACCGGATGACCGAGGTCGAGCCCGCGTCCGGCGCGGTGCACGTACGCGCCCCCGGCAAGATCAACATCGCCCTCAAGGTCGGGGCGAAGCAGGACGACGGGTACCACCCGCTGGCCACCGTGTTCCAGGCGGTGTCCCTCTACGAGGACATCGTCGCCGAACCCGACAGCCGGATCCGCGTGAGCGTCACCGGGCGGCACGCCGACCGGGTGCCGACCGACGAGCGCAACCTCGCCCACCGGGCCGCCCAGCTCCTCGCCGACGCCACCGGCACGGAGGAGGGCGTGCACCTGCGCATCACCAAGGGCGTGCCCACGTCCGGCGGCATGGGGGGCGGCTCGGCGGACGCGGCGGCGGCGCTGCTCGCGTGCGACCTCCTGTGGGGCACGGGCCTGGCGCGGGAGGAGCTCGGCCACCTCGCCGCGGAGATCGGCGCCGACGTCCCGTTCGCCCTCACCGGCCAGACGGCACTCGGCCTCGGCCGCGGGGACGTGCTCACGCCCGCGCTCGCCCGGGGCCGGTTCCACTGGGTGCTCGCCCTCCTGGAGGACGGTCTGTCCACGCCCGAGGTCTTCCGCGCCTGGGACGTCATGACCACGACCCCGCCCCCCGCACCGGCCATCCCGAGCGAGCTCATGCAGGCGCTCGTCAGCGGGGACCCGCATCGGCTGCAGAACCTCCTCGTGAACGATCTGAATGCGCCGGCCATCCGGCTGCAACCCCGGATCGCGGACGTGTTCGACGCCCTGGAGTCCACCAGCGCTCTCGCCCGAGTGGTCTCCGGCTCCGGACCCACCGTCGTGGCGCTCGCGGCCGACCACGCCGCTGCGCTCGGCATCGCCAACTCCCTGCGACGCGCCGGCGTGGCCGACGAGGTGCTCGTCGTCACCGGCCCGACGTCGGGTGCCCGGCTGATCGAATCCGTGCGCGCCGCGGAGACGGAGGGCTAGTGGCGCACCTGCTCGGAGCCGAGAGCGTCCGGATGGCGCTCCCGGACCGCCTCCTGCTCGACGACATCACCCTCGGTGTGGACGACGGGATGAGGATCGGCGTCGTCGGGCGCAACGGTGCCGGCAAGTCGACCCTCCTGCGCCTCCTCGCCGGTGCCTCGACGCCCGACGGCGGCCGCATCACCCATGCGGGCGGAACCCGGGTCGTGGTGCTCGACCAGCGCGACGAGATGCCCGCCGCCACCACCGTGCGCGACGTCGTCCACCCCGGCGTCCCCGACCACGTGTGGGCGTCGCAGTCCTGGATCCGCGACATCCACGACGGCCTGCTCCCAGGCATCTCGCTCGACACTGACCTGTCCACCCTCTCCGTCGGGCAGCGACGAAGGGTCGCGCTCGCAGCCGTCCTGACCCGCGAGGCCGAGGTGCTGATCCTCGACGAGCCGACGAACCACCTCGACGTCGAGGGCGTGGACTGGCTCGCGCACCACCTGCAGCGTCGCTTCGGCGGCGGCCGCGGCGCGCTGCTCGTCGTCACGCACGACCGCTGGTTCCTCGACGCCGTCTGCACGCGCATCTGGGAGGTGCTCGAGACGCCGTCGGGCGGGACCGTGGAGGCCTACGAGGGCGGGTACGCGGCCTACGTCCTCGCCCGCGCGGAGCGGGGCCGCACCCAGGCGGTGCGCGAGGAGCGCCGCTCCAACCTGATGCGCAAGGAGCTCGCCTGGTTGCGCCGCGGTGCGCCCGCGCGCACCTCCAAGCCGAAGTTCCGGCTCGACGCCGCAGCCGCCCTGATCGCGGACGAGCCGCCGCCCCGGGACCCCCTCGAGCTGACCCGGATGGCCACGTCCCGGCTCGGCAAGGACGTGCTCGACGTCGAGGACGTCACGCTGCGCTACATCCGGGACGGCGTCACCACGACGATCCTGGATGACGTCACCTGGCGTCTCGCGCCCGGTGAGCGGGTGGGGCTCGTCGGCGTCAACGGGGCGGGCAAGACGAGCCTCCTCCGTCTTCTCCAGGGCACCCAGCAGCCCACTCGCGGCCGCGTCCGCCGCGGCAAGACCGTGCTCGTCTCGACGTTGAGCCAGGACGTGACCGAGCTCGACGAGATCGCCGACCTGCGCGTGATCGAGGCTGTGGAGCAGGTGCGCGCCCGCGTGGTCGTGGGGGACAAGGAGCTCACCGCGAGCCAGCTCGTCGAGCGGCTCGGGTTCACCCGGGAGCGGGCCTGGACGCCGGTGCGCGACCTGTCGGGCGGGGAGCGCCGGCGCCTGCAGCTGCTGCGGATGCTCGTCGGCGAGCCGAATGTGCTGCTTCTCGACGAGCCAACGAACGACCTGGACACGGACACGCTCGCCGCCATCGAGGACCTCCTCGACGGTTGGCCCGGGACGCTGGTCGTCGTCTCCCACGACCGCTACCTGCTCGAGCGCGTGACCGACCACCAGGTCGCCCTGCTCGGTGACGGCGCTCTGCGGCACCTGCCCGGCGGAGTCGACGAGTACCTGGGGCTGCGTGCCCGGGCCCGGGCGGACCGGGACCGCGCCGACGGCGGTGCGCGCC
>JAENWO010000380.1 GCA_016649925.1 Actinomycetales bacterium | reverse complement strand
GGCCAGACCCGGCTGCTCGCCGTCGTCGGCCCGTTGCTCGGCGATCGCGAGCAGCTTGATGACGTGCCCGGTCTGCGCGGCGGAGGAGATGTCGTCGGGCGTGATGCCGGTGATGCCCTGGACGGGGACGTCCGCGAGCGAGAGTCGGGAGTGGAACGCGAGTGCGGCGAGGATGGCGGCCTTCGCGGCGGCGTCCAGGCCCTCGACGTCGGCGGTCGGGTCGGCCTCGGCGTAACCGAGCTCCTGCGCCTGGGCCAGGGCCGTGGTGAAGTCCAGCCCCGCCGTCGTCATCTGGTCGAGGATGTAGTTCGTCGTGCCGTTGACGATGCCGAGGATGCGAGTGATGCGGTCCCCCGCGAGCGACTCGCGGACCCCGCGGACCACGGGCACCGCACCGGCGACGGCCGCCTCGAAGAACAGGTCGACGTGGGCCTCGTCGGCCGCTTCGTACAGCGCCGGCCCGTGGTTGGCGAGCAGGGCCTTGTTGGCGGTGATGACGCTCGACCCGCGCCGCAGGGCACGCAGGATGAGCTCACGCGCCGGCTCGATCCCGCCCATCACCTCAACGACGAGGTCCGCGTCCTCGACCAGGGCGGCGGCGTCGTCGGTGAGGAGGTCCACCGGCACGACGGCGTCCCGCGGGACGTCGAGCGAACGCACGGCCACGCCGACCAGCTCGAGGTCGACTCCGGCGCGCGCGGAGAGCTCCCCACGGTTCTCGAGGAGCCGACGCACCACCTCCGTGCCGACCACGCCGCACCCGAGGACGGCGACGCGCAACGCGCGGGGGGTCACGACGGCGTTCATGATCTCCTTCATCGGCCAACCGGGAGCGGCGCGTCCTGCCGCGACCCAATCAACAATAGGGCTCCCCAGCCGCCGCGAGGGCAACCCTGTCGCGGAGTGGACAGGCGCTCAGCCGACGTCGAGCGCCAGGACGTCGTCGATCGTCTCCCGGCGCACGATCTCCCGCGGCTCGCCGTCGCCGACCGCCACCACGCCCGGTCGCGGAACCAGGTTGTAGTTGCTCGCCATGGACCGACCGTACGCACCGGTGGCGGGGGTGGCGAGGAGGTCACCCGCGCGCAGGTCCGCCGGCAGCGCCACCTCGCGCACCACGATGTCGCCGCTCTCGCAGTGCTTGCCCACCACGCGGGCAAGGACCGCCGGCGCCGGCGAGGACCGGGAGACGAGCGCTGCGGTGTACTCGGCGTCGTAGAGTGCGGTGCGGATGTTGTCGCTCATCCCACCGTCCACGGAGACGTAGAGCCGCCGGCCGCCGTCGTCCAGGGTGACCGGCTTGACCGTGCCCACCCGGTAGAGCGTGAACATCGTCGGTCCCACGATGGCGCGGCCGGGCTCGAACGAGAGCCGCGGCACCGATGCGCCGAGGGCTGCGCACTCCTGCGCCACCACCCGGGCCAGCTCCGCCGCGACCGGCTCGATGTCCATGCCGCGCTCGCCGGGCAGGTAGGCGATGCCGAAGCCACCGCCGAGGTCGAGCTCGACGAGTTCGGTGCCGGTGTCCCGCGCGAACTCGGCCCGTAGCCCGAGCAGCGCCCGGGCCGCCGCCGCGAAGCCTTCCGGCTCGAGGATCTGGGAGCCGATGTGGGAGTGCAGCCCGAGCAGCTCCAGCTCGGGGCGGGCGACGATCTCGTCCAGTGCCGCACGCGCCGCCCCGGAGGCGAGGGAGAGGCCGAACTTCTGGTCCTCGTGCGCGGTCGCGATGAAGTCGTGCCCGCCCGCGTGCACGCCGGTGGTCACCCGCACCATGACCGGCGCACGCACGCCGAGCGCCGCGGCCGCCCGGGCCACCCGCCCGATCTCGGGGAGGGAGTCGATGACGAGGCGCCCGACGCCGTGGCGCAGCGCCAGCTCGATCTCCTCGTCGGACTTGTTGTTGCCGTGCAGCCCGATGTCCGCACCGGGGATCCCCGCCCGGATCGCCGTCGCCAGCTCGCCGAGCGAGGCGGTGTCGATGCGCAGACCCTCGGCGTGCACCCAGCGGGCGACCGCGGTGCTCAGGAACGCCTTGCTCGCGTAGTAGACCTCGACCTCCGCGCCGATCTGTGCGAACGCCCCGGTCAGGGCCCTCCGGTAGCGCGCGGCCCGGTCCCGTAGCGCCGCGACGTCCAGGATGAACGACGGCGTCCCGAACCGCTCGGCGAGGTCACGCACGTCCACCCCGGCGACGTGCAGGACGCCGTCGCCGTCGGACGTCGCGTGCGCAGGCCACAGGTCGGGTGGTGTCGATGTCATAGGTGCTCCGGTGCGGCGAGGCCGAGCGAGGCGAGGCCCCCGGCGAAGACCGGGGTGACGGCGTCGTTCAGGCAGAGTCGGGTGCGGTGGACATCGGTCATTGTCCCCTGTCCCCGCGGGGTGAGGCGTGTGTGGGCGAACCAGTCCTCGAACGCCGCCGCGGTCCGGAGCAGGTGCGCGACCATCGGCTCGGGAGAGGCGGCACCGTTCGACCGTGCGCGTGCGGCCCGGGAGCCGGCCAGGAGCAGCAGCAGCGTCCGCTCCCGTGGCTCGCCGAGCAGCTCCGCGCGGAGGGGATCCGCCCGCTGGACACCGTGCGAGCGTGCGGTCCGAGCGAGCATGCGGGTGCGTGCGTGGGCGAGGCGGACCGCGTCCAGCTGACCGCCGGCCACCGCGAGGGACGGCGTCGCCCTGGAGGGGTCGCGCTCGCCGGGAGCACCTGTTCGCAGCAGGTCGGAGACCACCCGGGCCAGTGCGTCGAGCGTGAGGGTGACGTTCACGTGCCCGACGGCGGTGCACGTCACCCCGGCGACGTCCCGCTCCCCCACCAGCTCCGCGGCCAGTGCCGCGGCAATCACCGGGGCCGACTCCGGCCGGCCCGGAGCCACCCGCAGCGCGACGGCGGTGCCCCAGTCGCCGGTGTGCGGCGCCGGGGTGCGGCGCACCTGCGCGCCCGGGATGCGCTGCGTGCCTTCGGTGCGCGGCACCCGAGCCCCCGGCTCAGCGGCCACACCGAGCCGGTCGAGGGCACGGGTGAGTGCGCCGTCGACCAGTGCCTCCACCCGCTCCTGCCACACACAGGAGAGAGTAACGAAGAGGGCGGTGCCGGTGATCGCTCACCGGCACCGCCCTCAGCGGTGCACCGTGCTACCACTCAGACCGGCAGTCCGCGGTAGAAGTCGAACGTGGCCTCCTCGGCCGACGGGCCGAGGATCTCGTAGACCACCGCAGCCTCGTCGAACCAGAACATGCGGGTCTGGGTGCCGTCGTCGTAGTCGTAGCGCTGGCCGCGACCGCCGTCCCAGACGTCACCGGTGGAGGTCGGCTCGCCGTACTGGGCGCGGGCCGTATCGGCGTAGGCACCGGCCTCTTCCTCGGTGTTGAAGGCCACCGCACG
>JAENWO010000538.1 GCA_016649925.1 Actinomycetales bacterium | reverse complement strand
GCGGACTCTGTGCGGACTTCGGAGGCGTAGCCGCAGGTCAGAGGCCTATCTCAGCGGTAGTTGACGAACTGCAGGGCGGCGTCGATGTCGTCGGCGCTCTTGAGCATCGCGATGATCTGCTGCAGGTCGTCGCGGACCTTGGAGGTCACCCGGACCTCGTCGCCGGTGATCTGCGTCTTGACGCCTTTGGGTCCCTCGTCGCGAATCAGTTTGGTGATCTTCTTCGCGTTCTCGCTGGAGAGGCCCTCCTTGAGGGTGCCGGCGAGGCGGTACTCCTTGCCGGAGGGCTGCGGCTCGTTCTCGCCGGTGTCGATCGCCTTGAGCGAGACGCCGCGGCGGATCAGCTTGGTCTGGAACACGTCGAGGATCGCCAGCACCCGTTCCGCGGAGTTCGCGGTCATCACGATCGTCTCCTCGCCGCTCCAGGCGATCGAGGCGCCGATGTTCTTGAAGTCGTAGCGCTGCGAGACCTCCTTCGCCGCCTGGTTCAGGGCGTTGTCCACCTCCTGGCGGTCGACCTTGCTGACGACGTCGAACGACGAATCGCTGGCCACGGTGCTCTCCCTCTCTGGTACGTCTGGTTACCCGTCGGATCGGGTGCGGTTCCCCACAGGTCCGCAGACTTGGTATTCTTCCATCCGGTCCGCACGCTGGACCAACCGGCGGGTTGCCCGAGCGGCCAATGGGAGCTGACTGTAAATCAGCCGCGTAAGCTTCGCAGGTTCGAATCCTGCACCCGCCACCGGACCGGGGGGCGCTTCACGGAGCGCCCCCCGACCGGTTCTGCGTGCGGGTCGGATCAGGGTGCGCGATTTCCTCGCAGACCGGGGAAGCATGTAACCTCGACTCCGCTGCCCCGATAGCTCAGTCGGTAGAGCGTCTCCATGGTAAGGAGAAGGTCTAGGGTTCGATTCCCTATCGGGGCTCTGGTCCACGGACCACCCGTTGCACCTGCCGCGGGAGGTTCGCCGGACGCGGCGGGGTAGCTCAGTCGGTCAGAGCGCACGACTCATAATCGTGAGGTCGCGGGTTCGAGCCCCGCCCCCGCTACCAGCACGAACCCAGCAGCAACCCGGTACCGGCATGTCGCACGGTGCACTGAATGTGAGGAAAGCCAGTGGCCACCAAGTCCGCGGATGTCCGCCCCAAGATCACCCTTGCCTGCGAGGTGTGCAAGGCACACAACTACATCACCAAGAAGAACCGTCGGAACAACCCCGACCGGCTCGAGCTGGCGAAGTTCTGCCCCCGTTGCAACGCCAAGACGACGCACCGAGAGACTCGCTGATCTCGACGGCTAGCATGACCGGCATGACAGCAGTCAATGCCGATCTCGTAGGGCGGGTGTTCACCGGAACCCCGCCCTATGTCGTGTCCAGCGTGAAGATCGCGGAGTTCGCCGACGCCGTCGGAGCTGAGGGGGCGCTCCACCGCGACCCTGACGCCGCGCGCGCCCTCGGGTATGACGACGTCGTCGCCCCGGTGACCTTCGCCGTCGTCGTCGCGCAGCGCGCCGAGGCCGAGTACATCGAGGACCCGTCGGCCGGCATCGACTTCTCCTGGGTGGTCCACGCAAACGAGGCGTTCGTCCACCACCGCCCGATCGTCGCCGGAGACCGGTTGCACACCGCTGTGCACGTCGACTCGGTGACCGAGCGGGCGGGCATCGCGATGGTGACCACGCGTTGTGAGATCACGGACGACGGCGGCGCACCGGTCGCCAGCGTCACCTCCACCCTCGCAGTGCGGGGGGAGGGGCGATGAACGCACTGGCGAGCGACGTCGAGGTCGGGGCCGAGCTGTTCTCGGTCACTCGCCCGATCGACCGGGCTCGGCTCGTGCGGTACGCCGGCGCGAGCGGGGATTTCAACCCGATCCACTGGAACGAGCGCTTCGCCCTCGAGGTGGGGCTGCCCGGTGTGATCGCCCACGGC
>JAENWO010000278.1 GCA_016649925.1 Actinomycetales bacterium | reverse complement strand
CTGCGCGCCTGGCAGGCCGCGGCCCTGGAGTCCTACCTCGAGCGCGAGCCGCGCGACTTCCTCGCGGTCGCGACCCCCGGGGCGGGCAAGACGACGTTCGCGCTGCGCGTCGCCACCGAGCTGCTCGAGCGTCGCGCCATCCGCCGCGTGACGGTGGTGGCCCCCACCGAGCACCTGAAGAAGCAGTGGGCCGACGCCGCCGCCCGCGTGGGCATCTCCCTGGATCCCAACTTCAGGAACGCCCAGGGGCGGCACGGCACGACGTACGACGGCGTCGCCGTCACCTATGCGCAGGTCGCCGCGAACGCAGCACTGCACCGCGCCCGGACCGAGGCGGCGCCCACCCTCGTCATCCTCGACGAGGTGCACCACGGCGGCGACGCGTTGTCGTGGGGGGATGCGATCCTCGAGGCGTTCGAGCCCGCGAAGCGGCGGCTGTCCCTCACCGGCACCCCGTTCCGCTCGGACACGGCGGCGATCCCGTTCATCACCTACACGCCCGACGCGCACGGCATCCGGCGCTCGCAGGCTGACCACACCTACTCCTATGGGCGCGCCCTTCGGGACGGCGTCGTGCGGCCGGTGATCTTCCTCGCCTACTCGGGCCAGATGCGCTGGCGCACCCGCGCGGGCGACGAGGTGAGCGCCCGGCTCGGGGAGCCGCTGACGAAGGACCTGATCGGCCAGGCATGGCGCACCGCACTGGACGAGAACGGCGAGTGGATCCCCTCCGTCCTGGCCGCTGCGGACCAGCGTCTCACCGAGGTGCGCCGCGGCGTCCCCGACGCCGGTGGGCTCGTCATCGCGACCGACCAGACCAAGGCCAGGGCCTACGCCGCCCACCTGCGCCGGATCACCGGTGAGGCCCCGGTGGTGGTGCTCTCCGACGACACCGACGCCTCCTCCCGCATCGAGGCGTTCGACGCCGGCGACCGGCGTTGGATGGTCGCCGTACGGATGGTCTCCGAGGGCGTGGACGTCCCCCGTCTCGCCGTCGGTGTCTACGCGACGGCCACCGCCACGCCGCTGTTCTTCGCCCAGGCCGTGGGCCGGTTCGTCCGAGCCCGACGGCGGGGGGAGACGGCGTCGATCTTCCTGCCCTCGGTGCCGACGCTGCTCGCCCTGGCCAACGAGCTCGAGGCCGAGCGGGACCATGCCCTGGACCGACGGCCCAGCGAGGAGGAGGGCGACTTCCTCGCCGCGGAGAACGGCGAGCTTGCGGGCGCGAACAGGGAGGAGTCCGCTTCCGACGTCCTCCTGCTGCCCGGCTTCGCCGCGCTCGAGGCGCAGGCCTCCTTCGACCGCGTCCTCTTCGACGGCGGTGAGTTCGGCACCGGCGGTGAGCTCGGGTCCGCCGAGGAGCAGGACTTCCTCGGCATCCCCGGACTGCTCGACGCCGACCAGGTGACCACGCTGCTGCGCTCCCGTCAGGCGGAGCACGTGGCCGCGCGCCGCACGAAGGCACAGGCTGCGCCGTCGGCCGTGGACGATCACCGCGCGGTGGCCGAGCTGCGCAAGGAACTCAACTCCCTCGTCCGGGCGTGGGCGCGGCGCACCGGCACCCCGCACGGAGTGGTGCACACGCGCCTGCGCGAGCGCAGCGGCGGGGGAGAGGTGGCGACCGCCTCGGCGGACCACCTGCGGCAGCGCATCTCCCAGGTCCGGCGCTGGTTCGTCGGCCAGAAGTGACGGCGGTCAGCTCGACCTGTTCGGTCGCCTGGAGCCGCGTGAGCCGATCGGGCGGCGCTTGAGGAGCGTGCGACCTCAGGCGTTGACGTGCACCGTCGGCAGCGCCGGGTCCCCGTTGGACAGCCGGCGCGCGTAGGGGGAGAGCTCGGCGCGGGAGGCGGCGTGGCGCTGGACGGCCTGGCGCACGCCCGCGCTGCCGATGTGGGACTCGTCGACGACGCCGCCGATGACGAGCGGCACGTGCAGGGGCCGCAGGTCGTCCTGGGTGGGGACCCAGTCCCCGTGGGCGCCGGTGACGACGACTTCCTCGCTGGCCCGGCCGGCCGGGTCGAGGCGGCGGGCGGCGTTCTTGCGGCCGCCCACGCTCGTCTTCGAGGTGGAGGCCTTCTGCACGGCCTCCATGACGCCGTCGGAGTTCTCCCGTAGCACCAGCTTGTAAACCATGCTGCACGTGGGGGCGCCCGAGCCGGTGACCACCGCGGTGCCCACGCCGTAGGAGTCCACGGGGGCGACGGCGAGGCTCGCGATCGCGTACTCGTCCAGGTCGGAGGACACGACGATCTTCGTCCCCGCCGCCCCGAGCGCATCCAGCTGCTCGCGGACCTCCCGGGCCACGACACCGAGGTCGCCGGAGTCGAGCCGCACGGAGTCCAGGCCGGTGCCCGCGGCAGCGATCGCCCGGCGTACGCCCCCGGCGATGTCGTAGGTGTCGACGAGCAGAGTGGTGTCGGTGCCGTAGGCGGCCACCTGGGACGCGAACGCGGACGGCTCGTCGTCGTGCAGCAGGGTGAAGGAGTGCGCCGCCGTTCCGATGGTCGGCAGACCGTAGCGGCGGCCGGCCTCGAGGTTGGACGTGCCGACGAACCCGGCCACGGTTGCGGCGCGGGCGGCGGCGACCGCGGCGTACTCGTGCGCCCGCCGGGAGCCCATCTCCAGGCACGGCCGGCTCCCCGCGGCGCTCGTCATGCGCGAGGCGGCGGAGGCGACCGCGGAGTCGTAGTTGAGGATCGAGAGGATCAGCGTCTCGAGGATGACGCCCTCGGCGAAGGAGGACTCCACGACGAGCAGCGGGGATCCCGGGAAGAAGATCTCACCCTCCGCGTAGCCGTACACGTCCCCGGTGAAGCGGTAGTGGGCGAGGTAGGCGAGCGTCTCGTCGTTGACGACGGCGTTCTTCCGGAGGAAGTCGATCTCCTCCTCGCCGAACCGGAAGTCGCGGATGGCCTCCAGCAACCGCCCGGTGCCGGCCACCACGCCGTAACGGCGACCGGCGGGGAGCCGGCGGGTGAAGACCTCGAAGATGCACTGTCGGGACGCGGTGCCGTCGGCCAGCGCGGCCTGCAGCATCGTCAGCTCGTACCGGTCGGTCAGCAGCGCGGTGCTCGGCGAACTCGGTCCAGACATGGGTCATACCGTAACGGTGCCCGGCCCCGCCGTCGGCACGTGGCTGCGGACACCAGGGCCACGCGGTGTCGTGCCGCGCCCCCGGCTCGAGCAGGCCGGGCCACCGCCGAGCGGGGGCCGCGGTGCCCAGCTCACCGGCGATGCCGCCTACGCTTGAGGCATGGTCGCAACCACCGACGTCCCCGTCGCGACGCCGGACTTCGACGCCGACGTCGCCGCCGACGCCGCCGCCGAGGTCGCCGCCGACGTCACCGAGCACGACCGGGTGTGGCGCACGATCGTCTGGAACGACCCCGTGAACCTGATGAGCTACGTGGCGTACGTCTTCCGGTCCTACTTCGGCTTCTCCGAGGAGAAGGCGAACCGGCTGATGCTCCAGGTACACCACGAGGGTCGCAGCGCGGTCTCCTCCGGCACCCGCGAGCGGATGGAGATCGACGTGCAGGCGATGCACTCCTACGGACTGTGGGCCACCCTGTTCCAGGACGAGGCCTGACGGCGTGCGCGGCTTCGTGTCCCGGCGGGGTGAGTTCGTCGCCGAGCTGGACCAGACCGAGCGCACGATCATCTCCCGGGTGGTCGCCGACACCTCGGCCCTGCTCGGAGTCCCGCTGCGGCTCGGGGGGCCCGACGCCCTGCCGGACCCGGACTCCTGGGCGCGCATGTCCTGGTCCGCCGAGGACGTCGAGGCACCCACCGACCCGGCCCTGGCCCGGCTCCTGCCGGTCGCGAGCACCCAGGACGACGGCGTCGCGGAGGAGTTCCGGCGCCTGACCGATGGGGACCTACGGTCCGCGAAGACGACGCGCCTGCGCATGGTCTGGGACGAGCTGCGCCGTCCAGGTGAGAAGCTCCACGTCCCCAAGGAGCACGCGCTGGACTGGGCGGCGGCGCTGACCGATATCCGGCTCGTGCTCGCCGAGCGCCTCGAGATCCGCGACGACGACGACGCCGAGGCCGTGTACGCCTCGACCCTCGACGCGGAAGCCGAGGACGACGACGTGCGCTCGGCGCTGGCGATGCTGTACTCCGCACTGACCTGGCTGCAGGAGTCCCTGCTGCAGGTGATGCTGCCCACACTCGAGGGCCCGAGCGCCTGATCGGTCGACCCCGGCGTTACGCTCGAAGGCGTGAGCGACGCACCCATCGGCATCTTCGACTCCGGCGTCGGAGGTCTCACCGTGGCTCGCGCGGTGATCGACCAGCTGCCGAACGAGTCCGTTCTTTACATCGGCGACACCGCCAACGCCCCCTATGGGCCCCTGCCGCTGGCACGGGT
>JAENWO010000181.1 GCA_016649925.1 Actinomycetales bacterium | reverse complement strand
TGCCCCCCGCGCTCGCCCTGCCCCCCGCGCTCGCCCTGCCCCCCGCGCTCGCCCTGGTCCTCCGGACCGCCAACGCGCAGGGCGACGGCGTGGCGCAGCCCCTCGGCGTCGGACGTCGCCCCGGCGGCCGGATCGGCCGCGCGCAACCGGGCGAGTGCCTCGTCATCGGAATGATCGCTCATGGTCGTCTCCTCCTCACGTGGTGAGGACCTGCACCACAGACCCTCACCCCCTCTGTGTCGCCAGCCGAAGTGGTGTTGCGCTCAGGCGTCCACGCTGGAGCCCCACGCGGTGCGCAGGTGGGCGCGGGCCCGGGAGAGTGCCGATGCGGCGCCCCCACGGCTGAGGCCGAGCGCGTGGGCGAGCTCCTCCCCGTCGAGCCCCTCCCAGGCGTGCAGGAGGAGGATGTGGCGCTCGCGGGGGTTGAGGGTGGCGAGGACGTCGCGGACCTCCGCGTCGGCGATCACGAGGTTCGCCGGGTCCACACCGAACGTCCCGTCGACGTCCTCGGGCACCTCCCCGACCGGGACCGGGCGACCCTTGCGGCGGTGGTTCGCCAGCACGAAGCCCGCCGTGCGGTAGAGCCAGGCGAGCTGATGTGACTCGGGCACGTCGTCGCGGCGTCGCCAGGCGGTGGCCAGGACGTCGGCTGCGAGGTCCTCGGCGTCGTCGCGCGGCGCCCGACGCAGGAAGTACCGGTGCACCGCCGAAGCGTGGTCGCGGAAGAGCTCCTCGAACCAGGCCCGGTCTCGGGTGAGCGCGACGGACTCGAGGGCGTCGGACTCGAGGGCGTCGCCGTCGTCGGTCATCTCTGCTCCCCGGGAGGGTCGGGTGGTGCGTGCGGGCGCGAACGCCAGCGGTGTCATCCGGTGTATGTCGCGACCACTGCGATCGTTGCACCGCACGGCCGACAGGAGCCGACAACGCGCTGGGACCCGCGCTCCTCGACCGAACCCCCGTCCGGCTTCGGCCGCGCCGTTAGTGTCACAGGGCACTGGTAGACATCCAGGACCGGGTAAAGACCCCCCCCAATACCTTCAACTTAGAGTTACATGGGTGTAAGTTCGTTGCATGGGACGAGCGGGTCAGCGGGTGCTGCGGGACGAAGACAGGCTGGAGGACCGGGTCTCGATCGGGGTGCTGGCTAAGGCGTTCCCCCGGGAGACGGTGGAGGCGGTGATCGAGGCCGCCGCTGCCCGTGAGCAGCGCAACCGGATGCTGCCCGCGCGGCTGGTCGTCTACTACGTGCTGGCGCTGGCGCTGTTCATGGACATGGGCGGGGGTCGGGTGATGCGCAAGCTCTCCGGGACGTTGGCCTGGGCAGCCCGCGGGGTGGACGTGGTCATCCCCTCGGAGGAGGCGTTGTCCAGGGCGCGGGCCCGGTTGGGGCCGATCCCGCTACGGTTGCTGTTCGAGGCGGTGGCCGGTCCGTTGGCCAGCAAGGACACCGCTGGGGCGTTCTGGCGGGGACAACGGGTGGTGAGCCTGGACGGGACCACCCTGGATCTGCAGGACACCGCCGCGAACTGGGAACGGTTCGGGGGGCCGACCACCAAAGACGGCGCGGGCCAGAAGCTGCGCGGCGGGTTCCCGCAGTTGCGGGTTGTGGCGTTGGCCGAATGCGGAACCCGGGCGCTGCTGGCCGCAGCGAGCGGCGCGTACACCACCGGCGAGAAGACCCTGACCGGTGAGTTGTTGGCCCAACTGCGCCAGGGCATGGTGGTCTTGGCGGACCGCAACTTCCCCGGCTACGAGCTGTGGCGGGACGCCGCCGCGACCGGCGCGGCGCTGGTGTGGCGGGTCGGCGCCAGTTTCAGTTTGCCGGTTGATGAGGTGCTCCCCGACGGCACCTACCGCTCCCGTTTCAAGGCCCCCAGGGCGCTGGCCCGGGCCGGCGCCCCCGACCTCGTCGTGCGCGTCATCGAGTACCACCTGCAAGACCACCGGGGCGAGGTCGCCGGGACCTTCGCCTTGGCCACTACCCTGCTCGATCCCGCCGAGGCACCGGCCCGCGAACTCGCCGAGCTCTACCACGCCCGCTGGCAGATCGAGACCGCGTTCGGGGCGCTGAAGTCCGGGCTCAAAGGTAACGGCGTTGTGCTCCGGTCCAAGACCCCCGACGGTGCCGAGCAGGAGTTGTGGGCGTTGTTGTGCGCCTACCACGCCATCCGCGACCTGATCTGCGCCGCCGCAGCCCTCACCGAACAGGACCCGCTACGTCTGTCGTTCGTCAACGCGCTCGACGCGGTACGCGGCCCGGTCGCAGACCCGGCCGCTTTCCCCCCCTCGCCACCGCCCTGACTGGTTGCGAGCGGGGCTGCTTGCCGTCGCCGCCGTCACCAACCCCGATCGCCGCGGTCGGTCCAACCCTCGCCAGGCCAAGCGAAGTCTGAGCTACCCCACCAGGCCCGCAGACCCGGCCAAACGCCCCACCCCGCGCGGGTTCCTCACCCTCGTCATGCTCCCGCTGACCCATTGTGAGTCCTAAGTTGAAGGTATTGCCCCCCACGAACCGCAGGGAGCACCGTGTTCCTCCTCGAGTCACCGGTTGACGGCGCCCCGAAGGACCTGATCTTCACCGCCAGCGACCTGGTCACGGCCGCCGAGTGCGAGTTCCAGGTCCTCCGCAAGCTCGACGTGAAGCTGGAGCGGAGCACCAAGGCCGTGTTCGAGTCCGACGAGATGGCCGTCCGTGCGGCCGAGCTCGGCGACGTCCACGAACGTCGCGTCCGGCGCGACTTCACCACGCTGCTCGGCGCGCACCCAGGAGGCAAAGGCGTCAAGGAGATCGAAGAAGTCGACAACTACACCCGGGCGGAACTCACCGCGAAGCACCAGGAGTCCATGGCGGCCCTGCGCTGCGGCCACGACGTCGTGTTCCAGGCGTCGTTCTTCGACGGGGAGCTCCAGGCGTCGTTCTTCGACGGGGAGCTCCACGGGCGTTCGGACTTCCTCGTGAAGGAGACCGCGCCGGACGGCGGTGTGCGCTACGCGGTCTGGGACACCAAGCTCGCCCGCCACGCGAAGGTCACCGCCCTGCTCCAGCTCGCCGCCCACGGTGACCAGCTCGCCCGGGCCGGGATCACGCCGTCGCCCGTCGTGACCCTGGTCCTCGGCGACAATGTCCACAGCACCCACAGCCTCACCGACCTCCTGCCGGTGTTCAAGGAACGTCGGGACCGGTTTCGGGCCATCACGGCCGAGCACCGCGCCTCCGACGCTCCGGTCACCTGGGGTGAGGACCGGTACGGCGCGTGCGGCCGCTGCGACTACTGCTCCGAGCAGGTGAAGCTCCACCGCGACCTGCTGATGGTGGCGAACATGAGCGTCACCCGCCGGCGCACGCTGATGGCGCAGGGCATCACCACGATCGACGCGCTCGCCGCGATGGACCTGCCTGCCGAGGAGAAGGGTGCGCTCGCCAGGCTCCGCGAGCAGGCGCGCATGCAGACCGGCATCGAGTCGCCCGACGGCGCCGTGGAGGTCACCGACAAGCACGGCGCGGCCAGGACGGTCTCCTACCGCGTGCTCGAGGAGAACGCCCTCGCCACCCTCCCGGTGCCGGACGCCGGCGAGATCTTCTTCGACTTCGAGGGAGACCCGATGTGGCAGGACGAGACCGGGCGCTGGGGGCTGGGAGCTGGGGGCTCGAGTACCTGTTCGGCGTCGTCGAGAACCCAGCCGACGGCGGCAGGCCACCCTTCAGGCCGTTCTGGGCCCACAGCCGCGTCGAGGAGGGACGGGCGCCGGCGAGGTTCGTGGAGTACGTCGCCGAACGGCGGCAGCGCTACCCGGGGCTGCGGATCTACCACTACGCGAACTATGAGAAGGCCGCGCTGCGCCGACTTTCCCTCCACCACGTCATCGGCGAGGACGCCGTGGACGAGCTGCTGCGGGAGGGCGTCCTCGTCGACCTCTACGACGTGTCCGCACCTGCCTGCGGATCTCGGAGGCCCTCTGCTGGCAGGAAGGACCCGCCGGGGTGACACCCGGCGGGTCCTCGTGCGTTGCGGGAGCGGCAGGGCTACTTGAAGGCGTCCTTGACGTTCTCGGCGGCCTGCTTGAGGTTGGCGCCAGCCTGGTCCGCCTTGCCCTCGGCCTCGAGGCGCTCGTTGTCCGTGGCGTCACCGACGCCCTCCTTGACCTTGCCCTTGGCTTCTTCGGCGGCGTTCGAAATCTTGTCTCCCAGACCCATGCCGGGCTCCTTCCGTTCGACTCGCCCCGGTCGGGGGCCTTTCCACCACGCTAAGACAGGTGCATCGATCCCGCACGTTGAGCGCCGTACCCGCCACCTGGCACCTGGCACCAGGAAAATGCAGATCGGCGCCACCCTCACTCACGCCGGGATGACGCCGATCTTTCTGGAGCCGCCTAAGAGAATCGAACTCTTGACATTCTCATTACAAGGCACCTGCACAACGCCCTGACCTGGGGGTTTGACCTGCGCATGGGGTGCGACGGGCGCGTCGGCCGTGCGTGGCGCGGGGGCTGCAGCGTTTCTGATGGCATCAAGATGGCATCGCCGCATCCACCTCACCGGGTACGTACGTCGCCTCGACGGCGACGACGCAGACCCGTGAGGGGACGACAGCGAGCGTCCACTAGCTGCCGTGCGCCCGCCGTTGGCACGTCTGTGGCCCAAGTCCCAGTGAACGACCTCCTCCAGTTCCTGACGCTCCCACCGGGGAGAGCACACGGCGCTTGGAGCACGATGCTGGACAACCCGGTCGGGCCCGAGTGCCGGAACTGACAGAGGATCCTCGAGGCAGATGCCATGATCGAGGCGTAGACGGCGGCGCATGTCCGTGGCCATGAGAAAGTCCCCGCAGGTGGCCAGGTAGAAGTCTCGTCGTGTCGAGCCGGAGCGTGGGCCCCAGGCGGTGACGGTGGCGGTGTCTAGCCAGTCACCATCACCGCCCAGGGAGCTCCATTGAAGTCTGCGAGGGACCGCATGGACATCATCAACACCTATCAGCAGGTCGGGTCGTATCGGGGAACGGCAGCGATCTGCGGCACGACCCCCAAGACCGTCAAGCGGGTCATCGCTCGCGCCGAGGCCGGCGGCACCGGTCCTGCCCGCGTGCGGCGGGTCCGGAACTATGAGTCCGTGGCCGGCCTGGTCGCGGCGAAGGTCAAGTCGTCGAACGGTCGGATCTCGGCGAAGCGGTTGTTGCCGGCCGCGCGGGCGGAGGGGTTCACCGGGTCGGCGCGCAACTTCCGCCGCCTCGTCGCGGGCGCGAAGGTCGAGTGGCGACGCCAGGATCATCGCGGCCGGCGCCCGGCGGTCTGGGCTCCGGGTGAGTACCTGGTCATCGACTGGGGCACCCTGGGCGGCGTCAAGGTCTTCTGCGCCGTGCTGGCGTGGTTGCGGGTGCGGTTCGTGCGGTTCGCCGCCGACGAGCAGGCGACCACCACGATGGCGATGCTCGCGGAGTGCGTCGAGGTCATCGGTGGGGTCCCGGCGAAGGTGCTGGCCGACCGGATGGGGTGCCTCAAGGGTGGGGTCGTCGCCAACGTCGTAGTCCCCACCGGCGACTACGTCGCGTTCGCCGCGCACTACGGGGTCGTGGTTCGGCCGTGCCCGCCGCGGCGCGGCAACCGCAAAGG
>JAENWO010000334.1 GCA_016649925.1 Actinomycetales bacterium | reverse complement strand
GTGGACCCTCATGAAACCCGACCTCGCGTTCGCAAGTCACGCAGTCGTCCGCCCAAGACTCTTCACGCGGCAGCAGCTCGGTGAAACGATGCGGACGATCGCCGTTCACTGGAACGCACATGTAGCGCTGCCGACGATGCCCTGGCGGACCGTGGTGCCCCGCGAAACGCACCCGTGACCCACCGTGACCCGGGCGCGGACAGACCACCCCCGCCTTGCTCCAGCTCTTGCCCGCCGACGACATGCCGCAACCGTATGCACCGGCACCGACAGTAGAGGAACGCATCTACGGGTGCACTCTGAGCCGGAGAATGCACCCGGAGATGCGTTGGGGGGCTCCACTTAGCTCGACGCGTCGCATCGCGACCCAGAGCCCCCTGGGAGCGGCGGGACACATCGGCTCGCTCATCGGCAAGACCGGACGACATCGCGGTGCCGATAGGCAGGCCGGAGGCACGCTTCCCTGGGATAAGGACACAGCCAGTCAGAGGCGGCGGTTGAGCTCGTGGAGGTAGAACAGGTCATGTCGCTCCGCGGTGTTCTTGGTCTGCCGTCGCGCGCCGGCCGCCTGCACTCCGTGGTGGAGTGCTGCCGCTACCACCGGCGCCGCACCACCGGCAGCAGCAACCAAGCTCTCGATTCCGGCAACCGACTGCATCCCCATGAAGAGCACCCCGGCGCTCGCGACGCCGGCGCTGACCGCCGCAGGGGTCGAGGCGACTTGCTTCGCGAACTCCCGCACGAACGAGTGCTCGCGAAGCTCGTCCTGGAGTTCGTCCAGGCTCGGGGCCACCGCCGTCCGCCAGAGGTCGTCGATCTCGACGGACGCCTGAGCGTCGTACGCCTGCGACCGGAGCTTGTCGGCCAGCCCTACGACAGCCCGCCGGTACCGTCCGAGCGGGCCGGCCAGATCACCCCGCAGGGCCAGCACATCGCTCATCCGGGCGTCGGGGAAGGTTGGGAGTCGGGAGACGAGTCCGCCTCCGACCGCCGCCTGCTGGGCGTGGACGAGGGTCACCTGGTTGGGCTCGACGTGGCCCTCCCGCACGAGCGAACGCGCAAGCGATGATGTCGACTCGTCGAACATCGCATGGATGCTCGGATCTCGGAGGATCCCCTTCAAGTGCTCGATGTAGGCAGCCACCATGTCGTCGGTCGAACCGCCCTTGTCGATGCCGACAGAGTTGAGGACGATCAGGCCGCGGTCCATCGGTTCGACAAGCTCGCTGGCGCCCGACTTCTCGAGCAGCTCGGACGCCACCGTCCGCATCTGCTCCATCGGGACTTTGAAGGCGTCACTGGTCGACGCGAACGTCGCGAGGACTTCCGGGGTGGCATGCTCGCCGAGGAGCACGCGCTGAGCCTCGACGGGGAGGTCACCCATCAGTCGCATCGCGGCGACGATCTCCTGCCAGTTCTCCGGAAGGCTGCCACCGCCGAGGTACGCGAGCGTCTTCCTGTCGAGGCTTCCCAGCAGGTGCAGTAGGTCGGCCTCTGAGCCGCCACCGAGGCTGGCCATGCTCGCGACCATCGCAGCCCCAGGACTGACCAGTTCGACCTTGTCGGCGTAGAGCAGGGCAGCCTTGGCGAGGGTCACGTCCGCCTCGAGGCTGACCCCCCGCGCATCCGACCGAGGCGAGGTCGCGATCACGACCCGGAGTTCGGGTCCAACGGCGGCGTACCGGACCCGACGCGGACGGTCACGCCGGCTCGCGCGTCGTGACTGCTTGCCCATCCATCCAGTGTTGCAGCGGAGTGGGGAGAAGAAGCCTCGACGTCGCAGCCAGTCCGCAGCCAGTCCGCAACGAGTCCGCAGGAGGACCAGTCGTGGCCATCAACTGCCGCTGAGCACAAGCGGCGCCGCGGAGGTATCTGTCCAGGTCAGCAGCCGAAACCATCACTCCCCAGCAGGGTCCATCAACGACCCTTGCCCGGGCGACCAGAACCCGGCGTACCGGCCGACTCATCCACTTATCGGCCGCTGATGCGGCTTGGCCCCTGCGGGCGGTCTCCAGCGTCAGCGGTCTGCACCGTGAGGCGGTCCCCGTGGAGGTGGGGGCGGGGGAGGAGCACAGCCTGCTGTACGAGCACATCGCCGTCTACCGGTTCGGCGGCGCCCGGCGGCGCCCGGCGGCGCCCGGCGGTTCCTCGGTGGCCGACGTCCGCGTGATCATCCTGCGGCTCTCCAGCGTGCGGATGCCGGACGACAGCGGTGCGAATGCCCTCGTTGAGTTCATCGTGGACACGCAACGGCAAGGGATCACGGTACTGCTCAAGGGCATCCGTCCCGAGCACGCCAAGATCATGGACTCGGTCGGCGTGCGTCGGGTGGTCTGACCCCCACCGCCGACGGCCCGACCTCGGTCAGCCGGTTCGCCGACCTACAGGTAGCGGTCGGCGAGGGCCGCGGCGCCGACGATCCCGGCCGTGTTGCGCAGCTTCGCGGGCACGATCGGCGCCCGGAGCTTCAGCAGCGGCAGGAACTTCTCGTGGTCCTTGCTGATGCCGCCACCGACCACGAACAGGTCCGGAGAGAAGAGGAACTCCACGTGGGAGAAGTAGCGCTGCAGGCGCACCGCCCACTTCTCGTAGCTCAGCCCCTCGCGCTCCTTGATCGAGGAGGCGGCGCGCGTCTCGGCGTCGTATCCGTCGATCTCGAGGTGACCGAGCTCCACGTTGGGGACGAGGACGCCGTCGTTGATCAGGCCGCTCCCGATCCCGGTGCCGAGGGTGATGACGATAACGACGCCGTCCTGGCCCTGGGCGGCGCCATAACGCGTCTCGGCGTACCCGGCGGCGTCGGCGTCGTTGACGATGTAGGCGCGGTGACCGGTGGCCTCCTTGACGACCTGCCCGATGTCGGTGCCGATCCAGCCCTTGTCCATGTTCGCGGAGGAGGCCGCGACGCCGTGCAGGATGATGCCGGGAAAGGTCAGCCCGATGTGGGCCGTCTTCGGCACGTTGAAATGCTCCACGACGGCGGCGAGCACCTCGGCTACTGCCTGCGGTGTCGACTTCTCGGGCGTGGGCAGCCGGAACCGCTTGCCGATGACCTCACCGGTGCGCAGGTGCACCGGAGCGCCCTTGATGCCGGAGCCGCCGATGTCGATTCCGAATCCGATGTCAATCTCGTCGTAGTCGGACAGGGTCAGCTTGGGGGTCTCGTCCTTCTTGCTCACTACGTCAGGTTCTCCGCTCCGGTCTCGGTGACGACAAGGGGTGTGCTCGTGTTGCGCCGTTCGCCCACGGTCGGCGATGACCACGGTCCGGCCGTCGCCCCACCGTCAGTCTGCCGTGCCGTGGGTGAGCATAGGCCCCCAGGCCCGACGGCGTCCCGGGCGCTTGGGGAGACCACGCGACTCCCAGGCACCGGGGTAACCCGCAGACATCCGCCTCGCAACCATTCCCGCAGTGTCGGGAAGGTGTGAGATTCTTGGCCCCGGAGGAAGGACATCTCATGTCGAACGAGCGGACGACGCCGGATCCCAGTCAAGCGTTCTACTACAACCTCGAGACCGGGCAGGTCGAGCAGGGGTACGTGAGCGACTGGACGGATCGGATGGGCCCGTACGCCACCCACGCCGAGGCCGCCGACGCGCTCGGTCGCGCCGCGGCGCGCAACGAGGCCTGGGAGGCGCAGGACCGCGCCTGGAACGACGACGAGACCGAGGACTGAGGACTGATGGTGCGGGTACGACGCTCACGGTGGTGCGCCCTCGGCGTGGCTGCGCTGTTCGCCATGTCGACCGCTGTCCCCGCCGCTGCCGCACCCGCTGTCCTGCCCACCTGTCTCTTATACACATCTGACG
>JAENWO010000328.1 GCA_016649925.1 Actinomycetales bacterium | reverse complement strand
GCGGCGCTGTCGTTCGGTGGACCGCTCAATGCGCGCCAGCATCGCGTTCATCGTCTCGGCCAACCGGTACACCTCGTCACGCGTTCGCGGCAGCGGGACCTGCTGGGACAGATCACCGGCACCGATGATCGCTGTCTTCTGCCGGATCCGTTCAACTGGCGCCAAAGCGCGACCGACGCCGAGCCAGGTGACTAGCGCGGTCAGGGCTAGCACAACGGGGAGGGCCTCCCAGAGGAGCCGCGCCGCACTCTCGACCGCCCGGTCGGTGGGGCCCAAGGACAGGGCCACGACGACCGTGCGCCCCGCGCTTGGTGGTCCGGCTGGCTGCACCAGGATCCGGTAGCGCGCGCCTGCACCGATCGGCAGGGAAGCCGTAGTGATCAGGCGCGGGCTCGCCGACGGCCGTGCGAGCGCGGCTTCGCCGTCGATGTTGCCACTGGAGGCAATGACGCGGCCACCGTCGTCGAGCACCTGCACAAGGCTGCCCTCGTCCTGGGCGACCGGGACGACGGACGTCAACGTGTGCGCGTTCACCAGAGCGCTGACGTCCAGGGCACGGTCCCGCACGGACGTGTCAACCCCCGCCGTCAGTTCCGTGCGGAGCAGGACAGTCAATGCGAACCCTGCCAGCGCCAAGACCACCGCAACCGCCGCCGTGGCCGCGAGGGTGGTGAAGCCACGCACGCCGGGCCGCGACAGTCTCACCGGCCGCGCCCACTCAGCCGGTAGCCCATCCCTCTGATGGTGTCGATGCCGACATCCGGGCAAGGCGAGAGCTTGCGGCGCAGCCGGCCGATGTAGACCTCGACCACGTTCGCGTCGCCCTCGAAGGCCTGATCCCAGACGTGCTCGAGGATCTCCGTCTTGCTGACCACATGGTCCGCGCGATGCATGAGGTAGCGAACCAGGGCCAGTTCCCGGGCGGTCAGGAGCAGTTCGTCATCGCCCAGCCAGGCCCTCCGCCGGGCGGGTTCCACCCGCAAGGACCCAACGCTTATCGAAGGCTCAGGCCCCTCGGCGGCCCGGCGCAGCAAAGCCCGCAGTCGAGCCACGAGGACCACCGGGGAGAATGGCTTGGACATGAAGTCATCGCCGCCGATGTCCAGCGCATCGGCTTCGTCGTACTCCCCGTCCTAGGCGTCGAGGTCCCGCGCTAGGAGCTCGGCGAGCTCGTCGAGGACGCGCTCGGCGTCCGGCCCGTCGGCGTGGAGGATGACGGTGTCGCCGAATTTCGCACCCAGGGTCATGACCCCGAGAATGCTCGAAGCGTCCTGGGGGACGGAGCCGTCCTTGGAGATCCGCACGAGCAGCTCGGTGGCCTCCGCGGCCTGCGTAAAGACGGCGGCCGGACGTGCGTGCAGCCCGACGGCGGAGCCGATGATCGCGGTGCGCTCAGCCATGTGATTGGTCCCCCTTGGTGATCGGTGCCTACCTGGAAGGAATCTAGCGGCTCCGGCTCAGGACGCGGTCCAGGCGAGGAGCTCGTCGGCGCCGAGTGCGTTCACGATCCGGTCCTCGCCGATGCCCTGCGCCTGGGCGCGGGCGCAGCCGTAGTCGAGGAAGTCGAGCTGCCCGGGTGCATGGGCGTCCGTGTCGATCGCGAAGAGGCAGCCGGTGTCGTGCGCCAGCTCGAGCAGCCGGGTGGGTGGGTCGCGCCGCTCGGGCCGGGAGTTGATCTCCACGGCCACGTCGAACTGCCGGCAGGCCTCGAACACGATCTCCGCGTCGAAGGCCGACTCCGGCCGGGTGCCGCGCCCACCGGCGATGAGGCGCCCGGTGCAGTGTCCGAGGACGTCGACCAGGGGGCTCGCGATGGCCTTGACCATGCGCCGGGTCATCGGGGCGGACTCCATCCGCAGCTTGGAGTGCACGCTGGCGACGACGACGTCGAGGGCGTCGAGCAGTTCGGGCTCCTGGTCCAGCGAGCCGTCCTCGAGGATGTCCACCTCGATCCCGGTCAGGATCCGGAACGGGGCGAGCTCGGCATTACACCGGGCGACGACGTCGAGCTGTTCGCGCAGCCGCTCGGGCATCAGGCCGTGGGCCACCGTGAGCCGCGGGGAGTGATCGGTGAGCGCCACGTAGGCGTGGCCGAGTCCGATCGCGGCGTGCGCCATCTCCCGGATCGGGCTATCGCCGTCGGACCAGTCCGAGTGCACGTGCAGGTCCCCGCGCAGCCAGCTGCGCACCTCCTCGCCGCCCTCGGCGAGAGGGCCGGTACTGCGCTCCTCGAGCTCGGCCAGGTACTTCGGTGTTCCGCCGTCCGCGGCGGCCATGGCGACGGCGGCTGTCTTCGGCCCGACGTCGGCCAGCTCGGCGAGCGTGCCGCGGCGCAGCCGGGACTCCAGCTCGGCAGGCGGGAGGCCCTCGAGCCGCCAGGCGGCCTTGCGGTAGGCCCGGACGCGATACGTCTCCGCGAGCTCGCGCTCGAGGAGGAAGGCCACGCGCTTGAGCGCGGAGACGGGATCCATGCCGTCGACGCTACCCCCGCGCCAGGTCAGCGTTCTTCCGCTCCCATGCCCTCAGCGCCGGCCACGCCATCGCTGCGCACCCCACGAAGAACGCCCCGCCCACCAGGAACGGTGCCGAGAGTCCGAACCTGCTCGCCGCGACGCCACCGAGAAGCGCCCCGACGGTCAGTCCGATCAGCCCGAGGAGCTTGAAGACGGCGTTGACCCGGCCGCGCAGGGCATCGGGGACGAGGCGTTGACGCAGCGAGTTCACGCAGATCCCCCAGATAACGACGTGGAGGATGTAGGCAGCCAGGCAGAGCCCCACCACCCACGGTGTCGTGGTCAGGGAGATCGCGGCGAGCATCGCCGCGCCGAGCATGAGGCTCCCGGTGACCGTGGTCGCGTATCCCACCCGACGGCGGAGGGCGGGGGTGGCGGCGGCCCCGAAGAGCCCACCGACCGCTGAGACGGAGAGAAGCACGCCGTAACCGGCCGGGTCAAGGCCCAGGGTGTCCCGGGCGAACAGGACCAGGATGGAGAACGGCACCATGTAGCCGACGCTGGCCAAGGCGCCAACAACTGCCAGGACCCGGAGCGGCCGGTGCTGCCTCAGCCAGGCGACGCCGTCGGCGATGTCCGAGGCCACGTTCGCGGCGACCTCGTTGGTTCGTTCGGCCCGGAACGACCCGCGCAACGAGAGCAGGACCAGCCCAGCGGCCGCGTACAGGCCACCCGCCACGGCGAGCGGCACGGCCGCTGCGAACGCGAAGAGCAGACCCCCGAGCGGCGGGCCCACGAACTCGTCCGCGACGAGCTGGGTGCCGGAGATCCTGCTGTTTGCCCGATCCAGCTCGTCGCTGTCGACGAGGGCCGGCAGGATCGAGAGTGCGGCGTTGTCCGCCGCCGTCTCCAACACGCCGATCAGGGCGAGCACGAGGTAGAGCACGCCGATGGATCCGGCCCCGCTCGCGACCGCGAGAGCGAGCACAGCCAGCAGGACGCCCCGTCCCACGTTGGATAGCCAGAGGACCCTCCTCCGGTCCCACCTGTCCACGAAGGCGCCGACGGGCAAGACAACGAGGAGCCTGACCGCCGAATGGACGATCGCGGTGCCGGCGACGAGGAGGGGGTCCGACGTGAGCGCCGTGGCGAGAAGCGGGATCGCGACGAAGCTGATGCCGTCGCCGAGGTTCGAGGCGGCGTTGCTCGCCCACAGCCTTCTGAAACCCGATCGCCAGGACACGAGCTCGAACCCTCCGTTGCATTCGCCCAGGCCGCCCGGGTCGATACCGGAGCCGACACTCCCACAGTTCGGTCAGAAGGGTGGATCGGCGGCTGGCTCCGAGGTGGCCGCAGGCGACGCCGGGGGTGCTGGCTCCGAGGTGGCCGCAGGCGACGCCGGGGGTGCTGGCTCCGAGGT
>JAENWO010000470.1 GCA_016649925.1 Actinomycetales bacterium | reverse complement strand
CGTAATCGCGCTGGCGGCGGTGAACTACCGGGGCGTGACCCGCACCGCGGCGCTGACCAGGATCCTCGTCGTGGGCTCGGGTGCCGCGCTCCTCATCGTCCTCGGCGCGGGCTGGGCCGGTGTGGACCTGGACGCGGTCACGCTCACGCTCGACGGCGTCGGCGGCCCGTACGGCGTGCTGCAGTCCGCAGGGCTGCTGTTCTTCGCCTTCGCGGGCTACGCCCGGATCGCCACGATGGGGGAGGAGGTGCGCGACCCGGAGCGCTCCATCCCGCGGGCGATCATGCTTGCGCTCGGGATCGTCGTCGTGCTGTACGCGGTGGTGGCGCTGACGCTTCTGACCGTCCTCGGCCCCGAGCTCCTGGCCGCGTCCGCCGCGCCGCTCGCCGAGCTCGCACCGGACCTGGGTTGGGTTGCGCTGGTGGCGCGGGTCGGGGCGAGCGTCGCCGCCCTCGGTGCCCTGCTGGGCCTGGTCGCCGGCGTCGGGCGGACGAGCCTGGCGATGGCGCGCGAGCGGGACCTGCCCCGCTGGCTGGACGCCGTCCACCCGGTCCACCGGGTGCCGCACCACGCGGAGGTAGCGCTCGCCGTCGTCGTGGCCGTGCTCGTCCTCACCGTCGACCTGCGCGAGGCGATCGGCTTCTCCTCCTTCGGCGTGCTCACGTACTACTTCATCGCGAACGCCTCGGCGTTCACGCAGGAGCCCTCCCGACGGCGGTTCCCCCGCGCCGCGCAGGTGGCGGGGATGGTCGGGTGCGCCGTGCTCGCCCTGACGTTGCCGGTGAACTCCGTGCTCGCGGGGTTGGCGGTGTTCGCCGTCGGGATCGCCTATCGGGCACTGCGACTGCGACGCGGGGTCAGGTGACGGGTCGGCGTCGGTCCTGACGGTTACGGTAGAGGCATGGCACGCACGCTCACCGAGAGGGCGCACGCGGCCGTCGAGGACTTCCAGGGGAACCCGGTGCGGATCGCGGACCGAGTGTTCTCCATCTTCGGCACGCTCGCCTCCGCATGGCTGGCGTTCCTGCTCGTGCACCAGCTCGTCACCGCCGGCTGGCGGCACCTGTGGGCGTTCTTCCCGTTCTGGCTGATCGTGACGTACCTGCTGCTGCCCCGGATCCACTCGGTGCTGAGCAAGATCTACCTGCCTGACTACTACATCGGCCGCTCACGCACCCGGGAGGGACTCCTCGGCGACCCGGTGAACCTCGGGCTGCGTGGCGGCGAGCAGCAGGTCCATGTGGCGATGGTGAACGCCGGATGGCACCGGGCGGACGAGCTGAACCTGCTCAGCAGCTGGCGCCTGGTGGCGTCCACGCTGCTCGACCGCAGCTACCCGGACGCCCCGGTGAGTCCGTTGTTCCTGTTCGGCCGGCGTCAGACGTTCACCTACCAGCAGGA
Source organism: Actinomycetales bacterium (assembly GCA_016649925.1). Taxonomy (GTDB): domain Bacteria; phylum Actinomycetota; class Actinomycetes; order Actinomycetales; family Beutenbergiaceae; genus JAENWO01. The sequence continues at coordinate 1,142 of JAENWO010000470.1, read as the reverse complement.
GGTGGAGGGCAACCCCGCCCAGCGCCACCACGTGCGGTTCTGGCCATGCCCACAGGGTTGGCGCCTGCCCGGCGGGCACCAGGCCGACTGGCTCGCCGCCGGGACCTACGACAAGGCGCTGGGGCTGTCCTTGTTCACGTTCCAGGTCACGCACCGCATCGACGCCGAGATCGACACCGAACGCGACCACATCGTGGCCACGCTCACCGCGCCGAAGGCTCGGAACACCGGCATCCGGGTGCAGCACCTGCGCAACTTCTCCACCGGCTACCACCACCGCAACGGTGGAGGTGACTCGATCCGCACCGACGGTGACCTCCCGATCGTCGATGTGCGAGACCTCCCGCTTCCCTCGGAGGAGGTCGAGGCCGTGATCCACGCCGACCAGGCTGACGCCGCCCGCCGCCGCCCGATCCCGCTCACGGTGGCGTTCGGCATCTTGCTCATGGTGGCCCGCGTGGTTGCCGGTGTCGTGTCCCTGTCGTGGGTCCTCGCCCACGGTGAGGAGGTGATCGCCGAGCTGCAGATCGTGCGACCGCTGCTCGAGTCCGGCTTCTCCACCGCGGACCTGATGGTCGTCATCCGTTCGGTGATCATCGGCTACCTGGTGACGTACCTGGTGCTAGCGATCTTCGTCTACCGGAGCCACAACTGGGCGCGCATGGTCACCTTGACGATCAGCGCGATCAGCATCCTGATGTGGGCCGCGCTGTGGCTCAGCGACGCCGCCGAGACGACCCTCGTGCTCAACCTGCTGGGCACGGCCCTGGAGATCCTGGTACTGCTCGCACTCTCCAGCGAGACCGCACGTGTCTTCTCGAACCTCGGCCGGCGGGCCGCCCAGGCCACGAGCGACGGCGTCTGACGCCTCCGCTCGGACCGGCGTGGCCGGGCGGTGCAGGCCGGTCAGCCCAGGACCGCCCAGAGGGCGATCGCGAGAAGCAGCACGGCGGCCCCGGCGAGGAGCCCGGGAAGTCGTGGGGGCCGGCCGTGCTGCGCCGGCAGCGGTGGGAGATCGAGGGCAGCTGCCGATGAGGCATCGGTGAGGTCCGGCGCGCCGCGCCTCGCGGCGGAGGGTTCCGCAGGGGCGGTGGTCGGCGACGGGGCGGTGCCCGTGGTGCCCGTGCCCGGGGTGCCCGTGC
>JAENWO010000318.1 GCA_016649925.1 Actinomycetales bacterium | reverse complement strand
CGCCAGGTGTCGGGGCTTCCCTGCTCGCCGGCGACGCTCGAGAAGCGCGCGAGCATGTGGGTCTGGGCGCCCTTCTGGAACAGCGCGGCCTTGGTGTACTGCGAGACGTCCTCGGTGATTTCGAGGACGCCGAACGCACCGGAGCCCTTGGCGTGCGGGCTGCGCTCGGGCACTCGCTCGCGGTTGAAGTGGGCCATCTGCTCCAGGAAGTGCACGTCGTGCAGCAGGGTCGGGCCGTTGGCGCCCAGGGTCAAGGAGTTGCGGTCGCTGACGGCCGGTGCACCGGTGCTCGTCGTCGAACCGTTCTGCTCGTTCATGATTCTCCTTCGTTACTTCGAATGGCTTGGAGGCGTCTGCTGGCACTGCGGGCAGAGGCCCCAACAGGTGACCTCTGTCTCGTCGATGACGAACTCGCGGGAGTCGTCGGCCTCCAGGCACGGAGCCGACCCCGTCGCGCAGGCCACGTCGTCGATCTCGCCACACGAGCGGCGTACGACGTGGTGATGGTTGTCGCCCACCCGGCTCTCGAACCGGGCCCGGGAGCCGGCAGGCTCGACGCGGCGGACCAGCTGGGCCTGGGCGAACGCCCGCGGGACGTCATAGACCGCCTGGGTGGACACCGACCCCAGACGGTCGCGCACCGAATTGGCGATCGTCTCGACGTCGGCGTACAGCTGCGCGCACACCACGGTGAGCACCGCCATCCGGGGAGCGGTCACCCGCAGTGAGTTCTCGCGGAGCAGCTGCTCGGCCTCAGGCACACCTCGACCGAACCATTCAATCTGGAGCAAGTCAAGGGAAGACCCGCAGGCCGTCAAGGCGTGGCTTCCCGACTCCAGGACTCTGGGGATCGACCTGTCTGCGGGGATGACGAGAACACCGCGCCGAGCTCCGTGACGCACGGAGGAACTTGCGTGTGCAAGGTCGGGGTCGAGCGGCCGCCGCACAGCTGGTCGCCAAGGTTCAGGCCTCGAGGAACTCCGCGACGATGGGGCCGAGCTGCTCGAACTCGATGAGGAAGCCGTCGTGCCCGTGGTCGGAGTGGATCGTGCGCAGCTGACCGTGCGGCACCCCGGTGGAGATGCGGGCGGACTGTGACGGGAGGAAGAGCCGGTCGGAGTCGACCGCGACGGCGAGGGTGCGCGCGGTGATGGACGCGAGGGCCGACTCCACGCCGCCACGGTCACGGCCGAGGTCGTGCGTGAGCATCGACTCGGTGAGGACGAGGTAGCTGTTCGCGTCGAAGCGGCGCGCGAGCTTGCCGGCGTGGTGGTCGAGGTAGGACTGCACGGCGAACCGACCACCCCCGAGCGGCTCCTCGCCACCCTGGGGGAAGCGGCCGAAGCGCTCATCGAGCTCGGCTGCGCTGCGGTACGTCGTGTGGGCGATCTGGCGGGCGATCCCCAGGCCGACGTGCGGCCCGTCGTCGTCGGCTGCGTCGTAGTAGTCGCCGCCGCGGAACCGCGGGTCGGAGCGGATCGCGGCGAGCTGGGCGTGCGCCCACGCGATCTGGTCGCCTGAGGTCTGCGCCGCCGTGGCGATCGCCGCCAGGGCGCGCACCCGCTCGGGTGCCTCCGCCGCCCACTCCAGGGCCCGGTGGCCCCCCATCGAGGGGCCGATCACGAGGGCCCACGAGTCGATGCCCAGCCGGTCGGTCAGCTCGATCTCGGCGGCGACCTGGTCGCGCACGGTCACGTACGGGAACCGGCTGCCCCACGGCGTCCCGTTCGGGGCGTCCGAGGAGGGGCCGGTGCTGCCCTGGCAGCCGCCGATCACGTTCGGCGCGACGACGAAGTACTGGTCGGTGTCGATCGGCCGGCCGGGGCCGACCATGTCGGACCACCATCCGGCCGTGGGGTGGCCCTCCTGCGCCTCACCGGTGACGTGGGAGTCGCCGGTGAGGGCGTGGAGGACGAGCACGGCGTTGTCACCGGCGGCGTTCAGGGTGCCCCACGTCTCGTAGGCGAGGCGGACGGCGGGGAGCCGTCCGCCCGCCTCGAGGGGTAACGGACCCAGGTCGACGAACCGTCGGCGACCGATCGGCTCGCCCTCGCGCCACGCTGCCGAGGCGGGGATCGGGCCGCCCTGACGGCGTGGGCGCGCGGAACGTCGGCGTGTGCGGACATGTTTTCCGGCCACGGTGCCTTCCCCGGTCGTCACGGTGCTCAACGTAATCCAGCGATCCAACGATCCGTCATCAGACGCCCACGGGCTGGGTGTCCGAGTCCAGCGCGGCCGCGACGTTCTGCGCTGCCGTGAAGCCCTTGTCCAGGTCCGCGAGGATGTCGTCGATGTGCTCCAGGCCCACCGAGAGGCGCACCAACCCCGGGGTGACCGCGCTCGCGCGCTGCTCCTCCTCGGTGAGCTGGCTGTGCGTGGTGGACGCCGGGTGGATCACGAGCGAGCGGACGTCGCCGATGTTCGCGACGAGCGAGTGCAGCTCGAGGGCGTTCACGAACGCCTTGCCCGCCTCCAGACCGCCGGCGATCTCGAACGCGAGCACCGCGCCCGGGCCCTTGGGCGTGTACTTCTGTGCGAGCGCGTAGTACGGGCTGGACTCCAGTCCGGCGTAAGCCACCGACTCCACCTGGTCGTGCGCGTCGAGGTACTGGGCGACCTTCTTCGCGTTCTCCACGTGGCGGTCCACGCGCAGGGAGAGCGTCTCGATGCCCTGCGCGATGAGGAACGCGTTGAACGGCGAGACGGCCGGCCCGAGGTCACGCAGCAGCTGGACACGAGCCTTGAGGATGAACGACAGGTTCACGCCGAACGCGCCGTCGACACCGAGGTCCTTGGCGTAGGTGAGGCCGTGGTAGCTGGGGTCGGGGGTGTTGTAGTTCGGGAAGCGCTCCGGGTACTGCGCGTAGTCGAAGCTGCCGCCGTCGACGATCGCGCCGGCGATCGATGTGCCGTGGCCACCGAGGTACTTGGTGGCGGAGTGCAGGACAACGTCCGCGCCCCACTCGAACGGCCGGAGGAGGTACGGAGTCCCGATCGTGTTGTCGACCACGAGCGGGACGCCGACCTCGTGCGCCACGGCTGCGACCGCCTCGATGTCGAGGATGTCGCCCTTGGGGTTGGGGATGGTCTCACCGAAGAACAGCTTCGTGTTCTCCTGTGCGGCGGCACGCCAGGACTCCGCGTCGTCCGGGTTGTCCACGAACGTCACGGTGATGCCGTACTTCGGCAACGTGTGATGGAGCAGGTTGTACGTGCCGCCGTACAGGCTCGGGCTTGCGACGACGTGGCCACCGGCTTCCGCGATGTTGAGGATCGCGAGCGTCGCGGCCGCCTGTCCGGAGGAGACGAGCAGCGCGCCGACGCCACCCTCGAGCGAAGCGATGCGGTCCTCGACCACGGCCTGCGTGGGGTTCGTGATGCGGGTGTAGATCGGTCCGAGGTCGGCGAGGGCGAACCGGTCCGCGGCCTCCTTGGTGTCCTTGAAGACGAACGACGTCGTCTGGTAGATCGGCAGGGCGCGTGCGCCCGTCTCGGAATCCGGGGTCTGACCGGCGTGGATCTGGCGGGTCTCGAAGTTCCAGTTCGTGCTCATCGGTGGCTCCAGGGGGTTCACAGGGATGAGCTGGCCCGACAGCGGCGCTGTCGACCCATCCATCCCGCAGGGGGGTGGGTGGGGAGTGCGCGTCGGGAATGCCGTCGAACACGGGCCACGAACGCCCTCAGGGGCGCGGATGGTGTGGTTTGTTCAGGGCAGGCCGAACGTGCGCTTCAGCGGCACATTCGGCAGAACATGGGATCACCGTAAGGCGCGTCTCACGCCCTCGCCTAGGGCGTCTCGCATCGTGGACGATCTGCATGATTCCCGGCGCGCTGGCGCGGCCATGGTTCGGGCCACGGTGACGTCGGGCCACGGTGACGTCGGGCCACGGTGACGTCGGGCCACGGTGACGTCGGGCCACGGTGACGTCGGGCCACGGTGACGTCGGGCCACGGTGACGTCGGGCCACGGTGACGTCGGGCCACGG